>DAIQRF010000060.1:0-9289 GCA_036786505.1 Casimicrobiaceae bacterium
CGAGGATGATGGAATAGTGGCCGTCCCGTCCCAGGATCATCTGGCCGCGCGGATTGGCGCCGAACTGCGCGACCGAGACGATGGTATAAGTGCCGGCGACGCTCTTTGCACCCTGCGCGGCTGCGTTCCCGGGAGACAATGAGAGTGCGGCGAACAGCAGCAAAGTGGAATATGCGGAAAGAGTGGTGCGGTTGTTCATGGTCGTCCCTCCAAGAATTTTGGCGCACGGGGCCCCATGCCCCAAGCATCCGCAATTATTTTACTACGCCTTTCCCCCGACGCTTTCCGGCCGGTTAGCGACACAAATCGGACACTCACCTTTCTCGAAAGCAGACGTTTCAACGAACGGGCTGGCCGGCACTGAATGGAGGTAGCACGTCCCCACTTGCACGGTGATTCAAACTCGAAGGGCCATCACTGAATCACCTCGTCCGCCCGCAGCAGTAGCGACTGCGGGATCGTGATCCCAAGCGCCTTGGCGGTTTTGAGGTTGACGACGAGGTAGTACCTGTTCGGCTGCTCCACCGGCAGCTCATCCGGCTTCGCCCCTTTGAGGATCCTGTCGGCGTAGACCGCCGCCCGCCGAAAGCTGTCGGCGATGTCCGGCCCGTACGACATCAGTCCCCCGTCCCGGACGATGAAAGCGACCTCGTACATGGCCGGAACGCCATGTGCAGTCGCAAAGTCAAGGACCCGCCTCCGGTTGAGGACAGTGAGCGCGTCCGTCACCAAGAAGAGCGCGTCGGGACGCTCCCGAGTCATCGCAGAAAAGGCCACGTCAAAGTCATCGGGTTCCCGCACGCCCAGCGGCTGGATGGTCACGCCGAGGAGGCGCGCGGCTTTCTCGATCTCCCGATAGCGAAGCGTCATCGCGCGATCGTCCGCATTCCAGAGCACGGCGATGCGCGAAGCCTTCGGCACCGCTTCCTTAAGCAGCTCCAGCCGCTTCGCGCTCAGCTCGGTGGCCTGATCGGAGATCCCGGTGACGTTTCCGCCCGGCCGGGCGAGGCTCGCGATCAACCCGGTGCCCACGGCATCGCCGGCGCTGACGATGACGATCGGGATGGTAGCGGTCGCTTCCTTGGTAGCCTCGGCGGCCGGCCCGCCCTGCGTCACGATCAGATCGACCTTGAGACCCACAAGCTCGGCTGCCAGCCCAGGAAGCCGATGGCTCTTGGCTTCAGCCCACCGGCCCACATAGCTGATGCTCGTCCCGTCCACGTATCCGAGTTCTTGGAGCGCCTGCCGCAGCGCAGCCGGAGGAGCAGCATCTGCTGTGCGGGCGCCGCCCGACAGAAAGCCAATGCGCCGCACCTTCCCCGGCTGCTGCGCCTTCGCGTCGCGCAGGGAGGCAAAGGCACCACCAGCCAGAACGCCGATGAACCTCCGCCGATCCATCACTGAATCACCTCATCCGCCCGCACCAGCACGGATTGCGGGATCGTGAGGCCGAGTGCCTTCGCGGTCTTGAGGTTGATCACCAGATCAAACTTCGTCGGTCGCTCGACGGGCAGATCCGCCGGGTTGGCGCCCTTTAAGATCTTGTCGACATAAACGGCGGCGCGCCCGAACAGATCCCTGAGGCTCGGTCCGTAGGCCATCAGAACGCCGGCCTCGGGGAAGGAACTCCAGATCGAAATTGCTGGCAGCCGGTGTTTTGTAAGCAGATCGGCGAGCTGCTTGCGATTTCGAACGAACATCGGAGACCCCGCGAAGATCAGCCCACCGACTTGTGCCCTGGTCGCGACGGTAACGGCGTGGCCGAAATCGGACGGCTCGCGTACTTCAAAAGAGACCACCTCGACGGCCAGCAACCGGGCGGTCTCAGCTGTCTCCCTCGGAAGACGGAAGGCACCGACCGTCGTGTCCCAGAGTAAACCTACTCGCAAGAGCCCTGGGACAACTTCTTTCAGATATTCCAGCTGCTTTCCCGTTAAATCTTCCGGAGCGCTCGTGAGGCCCGTGATATTGCCGCCCGGTCGCGCATAGCTCTCGATGAACCCGCCACCAATTGGATCCCGGGAAGATGCCACCATCACGATCGGGATTGTCTTCGTCGCCGCTCTGGCGGCGTTCAGCGATGCCGGACCTCCCGCGGCCAGGATAACACCGACATTCAGATGGACGAGTTCGACTGCCAAGGCAGAGAGTTGCTCGCTCCGCCCCTCGGCATTGCGGCGTTCGATGACCACGTCCTTACCTTCGACCCAGCCCAGATCGCGTAGCCGCTGGAAGAACGCATCGACGTTTTGCAAACGGCCGCCCCCCAAAACCCCGATCCGAGCAACCTTTCCCGCGTGCTGCGCCGATGCGACGAGTGGCACCGCGCACAGGCCCAGAGCAGACACGATGAATGCGCGACGGCCCATCATCGGACCGCCTCATCCGCACGCGGCAGCAGTAGCCGAAGGGTCGTGATGGCGTGCGCAAAGAGCGCAATTACCCCGTCAGACCTGTTCATCCAATTCTCCTCCGATCGTTGCGAATCAGCGCAATCAACGGGACCGGCGGGGGCAGTGCCGGCCAACCCCGGTCGGCAGTCAGTCTACGCCTCGAGCGTCGCGTCTTGCCCGATCAGATTGGATTCAAATAGTTACTACACGGACTTAAGACTGCCCCGAAAAAAGTGGCGCACTTCGGCAGTCTTAGTTTCCAATAGCCTGCGGGCCTCTCTAAAAGGTGCTGCGTCGCCCGTCAATCTGGGGTCTGCGATGTCCGAATTGTTCTGCCCCCGACTCTCTGAAGCGATGCATTTTCTACCGCTTCTGCGCAAGCACCTCGTCGCTGCTGCCTGTCGCTATGCGCTACCACTCGGATTGACGATTGACCTCTTGCCCATTGTCGGTGATGGGTTGTTTGGTTATGAACTCCTGCCTGACCGCGACACGCACACCTACGAAACCATCGGTTGCAATGCGCTGGGCGGGCCGGTGTTGCGCAAGACTTTATACGGCGTCGGCGCCCCCAACGCCTTGCAATTGGTGGCCGTGAATGGGCGCATCCTTTCGAGAAGTGAGCGCGCATCTGGCGCATTGGAACCCATTCATTCAGTTTTTCGGCCTCCCTGATGAAGCGCAGCAGGGATATGCGTTAAAGGGTGCGAATGGCGAACACGGGGAGTTGATATTTCAAAGGCCGGACATCTGGATGCTGCGTTGGAAGGCTCCCCCACAGGCCGTATATGAATCATGGTCAGTACCTGACCTGGATGCGGCCCGCGACACATCGCATCGTGACTTCGCGTCCTAAGTTGACGACGATTGAGTGCATTTCTTGCTCTGCCCGGTTTCCGCGTGGCGGGGTTGTCGTTTCTGCGGTCCCATTGCCCGTCATGATGCAGCCGGATCGAGTAGCGGAGGGCGCGCTGCTAGCCTCGGCTCTTGCTGAAAAAAATTCGGAACACGTTCACCGGCTGCGCGAATCCCTTGAGCGTGCGCGCGCCAAGCGCCTCGGCGTCGAATTCGTTTTCGATCCTGGTGAGCGTCTTCTGGTTGGTCAGAATCTCACCACCCTTCGCCTCCGCGCAGAGCCGCGTCGCAAGATTGGTGACGCTGCCGATGGCGGCATAATCCTGGCGGCCCGCGAAGCCAATGGCACCCAGCGTCGCAAAACCGTGCGCAAATCCGATTCCAAGGTCGAGCGTGTATCCGCGCTTCCGCCAGCCTTCCCGCAAGCGCACGAAATCCGCCTGTAACGACCACGCCATGCGCGCCGCACTCGCCGCAGCATTGTCGAGGGTGACAGGGTCGTTGAAAAAAATCATCATGCCGTCTCCGGCAAAATGTTCGATCGTTCCTTCGTGCGCAACCACCAGCCGGCCGACGGTTGCGTGATACTCCGAAAGCACACCCATCACCTCTTCCGGCTCTGCGGTTTCCGTGAACGAAGTGAAGCCGCGCAGATCCAGGAAAACCACGGTAATTTCGCGCCGATGGGGACGCAACAAGTCCTCGGCACCACCGGAGACGATCAATTCGGCGATCTGCGGCGAAAAAAAACCCTTGAGCCTGCCCATGCGTTCGATCTGCGTGACCTGCTCGGCGACGCGCGCCTCCAGACGCAAATTCCATTCGGCGAGTTGTTCCGCCTGGCGCTTGACCTCCTCCTGAAGCGATTTCACGCGCAGCAGCGATTTAACCCGCGCAAAGAGCTCGGGCCGGTTAATGGGTTTGGCGAGAAAATCATCGGCGCCGGCCTCGATGCCGTGAACGCGTTCGGTTTGCGGGTCCAGCGAGGTAACCATCACCACCGGCAAAAGAGCCGTTGCCGGCGTCTGCCGAATTTTGCGGCAGACATCGTATCCGGAAAGACCCGGCATCATGACGTCGAGCAGCACGATGTCCGGAATGCTGGCCGCGATTTTTGCCAGCGCCTCCTCCCCCGATTGCGCCGCCTCGACCCGATAGCCGTTGAGCGCAAGCAGGTCGGTCAGCAGCTTGACGTTCTGCGGCGTGTCGTCGACCACGAGGACGGTAGCGGATTCGTTCACGCCGGCTTCCCGACGAACGCGTTGACCGTTTCGAGAAACGCTTTCAGGCTGATCGGCTTGCTGATGAATGCGTCGAAACCCGCGCGCGTAATCTGGCTCTGATCCTGGATCGTCACCGATGCCGTGACCGCAACCACCGGAATGTCACGTGTCATCTCGTCCGCGCGCAGACACGCCAGCGCCTCGATGCCGTTCATCCCCGGTAGCTGGATGTCCATGAGGACGAGGTCGAAGCGGTGCAGCTTTACCAGCGCCAGACCCTCCTCCGCGCTGACGGCATCCATGGTCTCGAAGCCCTTCGCCTGCAGGATGTCGCGCACCAGCTTCAGGTTCTTTTCGTTGTCTTCGACGATCAGTATTCGTTTCATGTCGCAGCCCAAGGTACTGTAAACGTGAAAGTCGCCCCTTTGCCCAGCTCGCTTTGCACGCTGATGACGCCGCCGTGCAGTTCCACAAACTTGCGTGCAAGCGCAAGTCCGAGCCCGGTGCCTTCCTGCTTGGTCTTGTAATCGCCCCCCACCTGGCGGAATTCCTCGAACACTTTTTCCTGGTCTTCCGGCGCGATGCCGATGCCGGTGTCGCTGACGGAAACTTCGAGGCCGTTCTCGACCGGTCGTGCGCGCAAGGCGACCCGCCCGCCGTCGGGCGTGAACTTGACCGCATTGGACAATAGATTGACCAGAATCTGCTTGAACTTGCGTTCGTCGGCGCGCAACTCGCGGACAGCGGGGTCGATGTCGAGCGAAAGTGCGATCCCGTGCCGCTGCGCTCGCTCACGTACCAGTGTCATCGCGTTTTGCAATGCGGTGGGAACGTCGAAGTCGGACGGCTCGAGCTCCATGCGCCCGGCCTCGATCTTCGACAGGTCGAGGATATCGTTAATCAGCGCCAGGAGGTGCCGGCCCGACGAATGAATATCGCTGAGGTAGTCCTGCTGCTTGGCATTGATCTCGCCGAACATCTTTTCGAGCAGCACTTCGGAAAAGCCGATGATCGCGTTGAGCGGCGTCCTGAGTTCGTGCGACATGTTGGCCAGGAACTCGGACTTGTGCTTGTTCGCGACCTCAAGCTGGCGGCTCTTGTCCTCGATCTCGCGGAACAGCCGCACGTTTTCAAGCGCAATTGCCGCCTGGTCGCCAAAGGTTCGAAGCAAGCCAATCTCCCGGTCGCTGAATGGCCGTACCTCTTGCCGTCGGATCAGAATCGCGCCGAACGGCTGCCCTTCGCGGTAGAGCGGCGTGACCAGAACCGTGCGGTGCCCGAAGCGGGTCGACAATTCGTAACCGAGTGGATATTCGGCTGCTTCAGAAAGCATGTCGCGCACGTGGATGGTTTGGCGATCGACAATGGCACGGCCGGTAGTCGAATCGCGGTTGATCGGAAGCATGTCGACATGGCTTATCTGATCGGATGCCAGGCCTTGCGACACGACTTGCCTCAGCTTGTCACCTTCAGTCAAGTAAATGGACGCCGCTGACGCGTCGCAAAGCTGCACAGCGCGCTCGGCAATGGCGTCGAGCACCGGTCGCACATCGGTCGGCGAGCTCGAAATGACGCGTAGAATTTCGCTGATCGCCGTCTGCTGGTCGAGCGAGTTCTTGAGCTCGTGCGTACGCTCCTCCACCTTGTGTTCCAGTCCCGTATACGACTCGCGTAACCTTTCCGTCATGCGGTTGAACTGGTTGGCGAGCGCCTCGAGCTCGTCGCCGGTGTGCACCTCGATCTTCTGCTCGAGATCGCCTGCACCGATGCGCTGCGCGCCCTCCTGAAGGACCGCGATCGGACGCACCATGCTGCGCGCGAAGGCGAGACTCGCCACAACGGAAGCCGCGAGCCCGAGCAGGATCAATAGCCCCGTGCGCAGGATCGAGGCATTCAGCGCTGCATAGACCTCCGATACGGGCTGCTCCACGAATACCTTCCATCCGAGCGGATCGATGGGGGCGAATGCGGTCAGCACCTCGGTGCCCGACACGTCTCTTGCCAGCCGCGCCGATTCACCGATGCCGCCGGCGAACGCCGCTTTGACGTGATCGAGCGCGGAGAGGTCGGTCTTCTTGAGCACGAGACCAATGTCCGGGTCGGCTACCAGGTGCCCGGTGTCATCGACCACGTACGCCTTTCCTTTTTTGCCGATGTGGATCCGTGAGACCACATCCCAGATGAACTTCAGGTTCACCTCCGCCAGCGTCACGCTGCCCGCCTCGCCAGCCGCCCTGACCGCAATGGTCATGTACGGCTCGGTTTCCTTGCGGAAATAGACCGGCCCGAAATAAGTCTGCCCGGCCCGCGCGGCCTTGAATGCCGGCTCCTGTGAGCGGTCGCGCTGGCTGCCCACCACGTCCATCGCCAGGCGCGACGCCAGCAGTTGTTCCCGCCCGGCCGAATCAATCTGCGCAATATCGGTGACGGCCGGAACCTGGCGAATCAGCTTGAGGAACTCGATCCGCCGCTCGTCGCCTCCTGCGGCACCCAGCTGCGGCAGCGCCGCGAACGACAATTGCTGCTCGATCTGGCGGATGAACTGCTCGATGCGCGCTGCTGCGCCGACCGCCTTTTCGTGTTGTACCAGTGACAGCGCGGACTTGTTCTCCTGGTACGAAAAGTAGATGCTGATCGCGCCGCTCGCGAGCAGCGCGCCGCATACCAGCGCCATCGTCCACAGCACGTACTTGCGAAACAGCCGACCGCCGCTGGTCATGAGCGCCGATCTCCGGCCTGCGACGTCTGCCCCGCCAATGTTCAAGCTACCTGCCATGGGTCTCCGCCAGCCCCGGAACAGCGTTCTAAATCTTCAGCGCCGGATTGAGGGTATAGACGCCGGTCAGCGACGCCTGCGCCAACACGCGGCCGGCAAGGGCGATCAGCGCGTCCGGGCCGGTGAAGTTGCCGATGACCGCAAGGCGCGGCACTTCGATCGCGTACAGCGTGAACACGTAGTGATGGACGAGCTCGTCGTTCCACGGCGGACACGGCCCGTCGTACCCGAAGTAGTTGCCGCTCATGTCTTTGTCCGCGGCAAACCAGCCCGTATAGTCGTTGAGACCCTGCCGAGCGCCGCGCGCCGCAGCGGGGCCGGGCTTGCCGCGCGGCGTGATGCCCTTGGAAAATTCACCGCGCGAGATCGGCAGTGTGTTCGTCGGCAAGTCGATCAGCACCCAGTGGAAAAAATCGACGCGCGGCAACGACGCGGGCACCGAACGCCCTTCCCGGTTGACATCGTCGCCGCGTGAAGGCACGTCGGGATCGTGGCAGATCAACACCAGCGATTTTGTTTCCGGCGGCAAATCGCTCCACGCGAAATCAGGATTGAGATTCGCAGATTGTCTGACATGCGCGCCGGCGTCCGCGGCGCAGAATGCGAAGTCGCCGGGAATGCGCTGCCCGTCGGCAAAGGCAGTGGTCATCAGCCGCATGGTGAGCCCCTAGTGAAGACTACCGAAATGAGTGACAGCCTCCGCAATCCTCGCGTCATCCCCGCCCCCGATTCAAGCATTCGAGGGCAGGCTTCGGCGGGGATCCATTGAGGTCCGCCATAAGACAATGGATTCCCGCTTTCGCGGGAATGACGATCTTAGGAATCTTGGCGTCACGCGCTTTCGCAATGCTCAATCGTGCTGCCCTGTTTGATTTCCAGCGTGTGAGCCAATCGAGCTACGATGGCTTCCAATGCGGCGGGATGGTCTTGTCGAAAAACGGCAGTGCTTCGATCCGTGCTTTCCACGCCGTGATTGCGGGCGGGAGCATCCCATCAGCATCGAGGTCCGCCAATTTTATCTGCGCGCGCTTCAGAAGCGCAACCATTGGATACAGTGCAAAATCTGCGGCCGACAGCGGACCCGCGAGGTAATCGCCGCGCATCGCGCTTGCGAACTTTCCCAGCTCGCCGACGACCGCCTTGCGCGATTCGGCGATCACCTGTGCGTCTCGTTCCTCGGGCTTTTTCCACAGCGCCTGATCGAGCAGCTTGTCGGACGCCGTGCCGTAATATTGGTCCACTTCCATGATCATGCGCCGGATGACCGCACGCGTTTTTGCGTCGCCCGGGAACAGCGGCGCTCCGCGCCCGGGGTAAGCTTCGTCGACGTACTCCACGATGGCGTTGGACTCGTAGAGCGAAAAATCGCCGTCAACCAGCACCGGCACTTGATGCCGCGGATTGAGCGCCAGAAATTCCGGCTTGCGGGTATCGCCTGCCGAAAACGACAGCACTTTGAGCTCGTAAGGCAGAGCCTTGTGCTCCAGCGCCAGCTGTGCACGCCAGGCATAGGGCGAGCCTGAGCCGTAATAAAGGGTCAGCGCCAATCTATTCTCCGTCGTTCTGGGTTCGGTTCTTTTTTCGCGCCGGATCCGCGGCTCCGACGCCCGCGCGCATGGCTTCGAGCGAGGCCTTTTGCAACTCCAGCGTCTTGATGCTCATCTGCATGAAATTCTGGCTCATGGCGAGCCAGTTTTCGATCACGCGCAGCTCGGCGATCTTTTTGTCGATCTCGGCCGGGTCGAGCGTCGCGAACATGGTCGCCGGG
This sequence comes from Casimicrobiaceae bacterium, assembly GCA_036786505.1. Classification (GTDB taxonomy): domain Bacteria; phylum Pseudomonadota; class Gammaproteobacteria; order Burkholderiales; family Casimicrobiaceae; genus PALSA-1003. The sequence continues at coordinate 9,016 of DAIQRF010000060.1, forward strand.
TTTGGAAATGGCATGCTTGCGGCCGCTGTGCCGGGCGGGGTGAAACCGGGCACCGGCATGCCGAATGGATTCCACATGCGCTGCATGAACTCGAGCGCCTCCTGTGGCGTGAACGGTTTCGATGGCTGGCTGGGCATGAGGCTGTCTCTTTGCCGCGCAGGTACGGTCGCCCTGCGTTTTCCGCTATTATGCTCTCATGGCCGAATCGGCTGCTCCGTTCATGAGTTCATTGCAGGCGATCGTTGGCGATTTTCACGTCATCACTGCCGCCGCC
>DAIQRF010000061.1:0-9202 GCA_036786505.1 Casimicrobiaceae bacterium
AACAGCCGGGCGAGGTCCCTGCCAATCGGCAGCAAAGCGCTCCGTGGCCGCGCGGACGCTGCGGCCGCCGCCCGCGCCATGCGCCAGGCCAGCGCCGACAGGGTCTCCTGTCGCTGCCGGATTCGCGCTGCCGGATGCACGAGTCGGCGCGAAATCAGATCCAGATGTTGCATGCGCAACTCGAGCGCCCGCTCGACGGCTTTCTGCCACCGAGCGCCAATGGCGCCGGCACTCGCGCGCAAGGCCAGCCGATCGGGAACGACCAGCGTTGCGGCGCCAGTGGGCGTGGGCGCGCGCAGATCGGCGACGAAGTCGCAAATGGTGAAATCGGTCTCGTGGCCGACGCCGCTGACGATCGGAATACGCGACTGAAAAATCGCCAGCGCTACCGCCTCTTCGTTGAACGCCCACAAGTCCTCAATCGAGCCGCCGCCGCGACAGAGGATCAGCACATCCACTTCAGCGCGCGCGTTTGCGGCCGCTATGGCCGCGGCGATGCTCGACGCCGCGACCGAGCCCTGCACCGGCGTCGGATAAACAATGACCGGCATGCCGGGCAGCCGGCGGCGCAGGGTAGTCAGGACATCGCGCAAGGCCGCGGCATGCGGCGAGGTCACGATGCCGACCGCGCGCGGAAAGGTCGGCAGCGCGCGCTTGCGATCGGCGTGGAACCATCCGGCCGCATCAAGCTTGGCTTTGAGCGCGCCGAACTTCTCGTAGAGCGCGCCCAGGCCTGCCAGACGCACCGCCTCGACCGTGAGCTGGAATTCGCCGCGCGCCTCGTAAATGGTCGGAGTAGCGCGAACTTCGACCGAAAGGCCGTCCTTAAGCACGACGTCGAGGAGTTGCGAGCGATGGCGGAAAATCACGCAACGCACCTGCGCCTGCGAATCCTTGAGCACGAAATAGCAATGGCCCGACGCCGCGCGCGTGAAGTTCGAGATCTCGCCGCTGATCCAGGCGAGACCCAGGTGGCGCTCAATGAGCAGTCGGGCGGAGCTGACCAGCAGCGACACCGGCAGCACGGTCGCAGGATTCACGAGCTGATCCATTTCAATGGGCCAACACGCGATGGCTCGACATTGCGGCAACAAAAGTCATTTTGTCCATGACAGCGCCCGCTACGGCATTGCGCGGAAACGACGCCCGAGGGCGCAAGTGGGCGACCTAAACGCCACCGCCGATGTGGCGGGCAAACATTACAACTATATGAAAAACAAGTAGAAAAAGACGGCAGAAATTTGGGCATGACAATGAAATCTCTACCCGGCAGGCTACTTAGCCAATAAATTTACAAGATATGCACACTTTTATCCACAGATATTGTGGAAAACGAACCGCGTTTCAAACCGAGTGACGGCTGGCGAGCCTTACTGCATGCGGGCTGCGCGCGGGGTCCTCAATGCCTCTGGCATAGCGGCCGATGACGGCCACAAGTCCACCGGTTAGAATGCTTGTCCTAGTCCATTTGTTCATGAACAAAGTCGATGAGTGCTGCACCGCCACAAAATTCCTCCGCGCCCATGTCGTCAAATTTCCTTCGGCAAATCATGGCCGAGGATCTACGCACCGGCAAGTATGGCGGCCGAGTGGTGACCCGTTTCCCGCCCGAGCCCAACGGCTACCTGCATATTGGCCACGCCAAATCCATCTGCCTCAACTTCGGCTTGGCCGGCGAAAACGGCGGTGCATGTCACCTGCGCTTTGATGATACCAACCCCATCAAGGAAGACGTCGAGTATGAGGATTCGATCAAATCCGCGGTGCAATGGCTTGGTTTCGACTGGGGGGCGCACCTCTATCACGCGTCCGACTATTTCGATCGCCTGTACGAGTTCGCGCGGCACCTGATCAAGGCGGGCTTGGCCTACGTCGACAGCTCGACGCCCGAGGAAATGCGCCGCCTGCGTGGCACGCTGACCGAATCGGGCCATGCCAGCCCGTTTCGCGACCGCTCGGTCGAGGAAAATCTCGATCTCTTTCGACGCATGAAGGAGGGCGAGTTCCCGGATGGCGCGCACGTGCTGAGACTCAAGATCGATTTGGCGAGCCCGAACATCAATCTGCGCGACCCGGCGGTCTACCGCATCCGCCACACCGCGCATCACCGCACCGGCGACAAATGGTGCGTATATCCGCTGTACGACTACACGCATTGCATTTCGGACGCACTGGAGCGCATCACGCACTCGATCTGCACGCTCGAGTTCCAGGACCATCGGCCGCTCTATGACTGGGTGATCGAGCGCCTGGCGGAGGCGGGGCTGCTGCAGCGCCCGCTGCCTCAGCAATATGAATTTGCACGGCTCAATCTCCTGTACACGGTGATGAGCAAACGCAAGCTCCTCGAATTGGTGGCAGGCGGCTACGTCGATGGATGGGACGACCCGCGCATGCCGACGCTGGTGGGCCTGCGCCGGCGGGGTTACACGCCGGAATCGATTCGACTGTTCGCCGAACGCATCGGCGTCTCCAAGGCCGATCAGTGGATCGACATGAGCGTGCTGGAAGACTGCCTGCGCGACGATCTGAATGCGCGCGCCGAGCGGCGTATCGCAGTGCTCGATCCGGTCAAGCTGGTCATCGACAATTATCCCGCCGGCGAGCAAGAAGAATGCTTTTTGCCCAACCATCCGCAGCAGCCGGAGCTGGGCAAGCGCGCGGTTCCCTTTTCACGCGAGCTCTGGATCGAGCGCGACGATTTCAGCGAAACGCCGCCCAAAGGATACTTTCGCCTCTCGCCCGGCAAGGAGGTGCGACTGCGCTATGCCTTCGTGGTCAAGTGCGTAGGCGTCGACAAAGACGAGAGTGGCAAGCTAACCGCGGTCCACTGCACGTACGATCCGGAGACCCGCAGCGGTACGCCCGGCGCGGAGGCACGTAAGGTCAAAGGTAACATTCACTGGCTGTCGGCGCCGTACGCGCGGCAAGCCGAGGTCCGCCTCTACGATCGCTTGTTCGTGGTTCCGCAGCCCGGACGTCCCCACGACGTGCTCGACACGACGTCGGCGCCGTCGCCCGATGCGGAAGTCGATGACGAGACGATCACTGACGATGCCACCGAGCGAAATTATCTCGACGATCTCAACCCGCACGCCAAACAGGTCGTCTCCGCATACGTCGAACCGTCACTCGCCGAGGTCGTGCCGGAAACACGCTATCAGTTCGAGCGACACGGTTATTTTGTCGCCGACGTCCGCGACTCGCGGCCAGGAGCTGCGGTGTTCAATCGCGCGGTGACGCTGCGCGATTCGTGGGGCCACAAGCCGGCCGCACGCTGAACGGGCAATATCCCGCGCGACGCACTTGCCTCGCGCATCTTGCGGCGGCGGTTTTCGCTATTCGGAACCCCTTAAGCCGCGCTACACTGGGCGCCCGTCGCGCATTCGCGCGCTGCAGGCGCCGCGCTAGTGTACTGGGCCGTCCCGAGCGGAGACGTTGCGTATCGAAGGCGGGACGGCGAAGGAAACCGGGATGGCCAAGGACCAGAAGTTCAGCATCGAAGTCGAGGACGACAAAGGCCTCTGGCACGATGAACGCGGGGCGGATGGCGCGCCGCTGATCTTCGACGACGAAGGCGCTGCGCGCGCCAAGCTCGCCGAGCTCTATCCGGTGCTGGTTCAAATGGAGGGCTATGGCGGCGGCAAGCGAACCCGGGTCATCCGCGTCCTGGTCGACGAAGACGACTGGCCCACGCGACCCGGGCGCTAGACAGGCAAACGCGCTGCCGCGCTACATCGGCGGTATGAGGCCGTCCTTGCCTACCGTGATGCGTTCGGCAAGCCCCGCCGCAGTCAGCGGCCCGTCGGGTCCTGGTACGGCAGAGGCGCCGGCGAAGGCACCTGGGGCGATCTTCGCCAGATCGTCGCGGCCGAACGCTGGAGATAATCCTGGGACTCTGGCCGGGGTAGCGCGGGAGCAGCAAAAACATACGGCCGGTCACTGCGAAGCGATGACCGGCCGTGTGGACGGAAGCGCGCATTCAACAAACGGCGCGCTGGCCGAGGCGGATTACTTGAGGTGGTTGGAGACCAGCTTGGTCATTTCGAACATCGACACCTGACGCTTGCCGCCGAAAACCTGCTTCAGTTTGTCGTCGGCGTTGATCAGGCGCCTGTTGATCGAGTCCTGCAGCTTGTTCTTCTTGATGTAGTCCCAGATCTTCTTGGTGACTTCGGTGCGCGGCAGCGGCGTGCTCCCCACGACTGCGGCGAGGGCGCCGGACGGCGTCATGGCCTTCATGAATGCCGCATTGGGTTTGCGCTTGGCGGCGGGCTTCTTTGCGGCTTTTTTCGGCGCGGCTTTTTTCGGCGCGGCCTTTTTTGCCGGGGCTTTTTTCGCTGCCGGTTTCTTCGCCGCGGGTTTCTTCGCGGCCGGCTTCTTGGCGGGCTTCTTTGCAGCTTTCTTGGCAGTAGCCATTGCACTCCTTCCTGGTGGTTGATCGCTTCGATGCGACGGCGATGAAAATGGGGTCAGGGTGGAACTCCTGTCAGCGGTCCCTGCACCCCATCGGACAAATATACCGCATTCTCGTCGGCGTGGTGTGCAAATTCTGCGTCGTTTCGCGGGAGCCGCCGGCATAGGTGTTGCGTTGGCGAGAACGGATCGGACTCCCCGTGAACCCGGACCCGGATGCACTCTGTTGCTGGGAGTCATGGGTCGAGCTGCCATTGCCGCGGCCGCGCTTAGGCGTTACCGCGCCAGCGGGGCCCGATCAGGAGGCCGGAAATTCGGCAATCGCAGCATCGACCGTTGACGGAGGGCTCGTTTCACCGGGCAAGCGTCAAATCGCCGATAATGGGCAGCTTTGGTCTCCTGCACCTCCAATGAACACCGCCGACCTGCGGCGCGAGTACCATCGCGCCACGCTCAATGAAACCGACGTCGACGCGAGTCCGGTCGCCCAGTTCGAGCGCTGGCTTGCCGAGGCAGTGAAAGCCGAGGTTCCGGAGCCCACGGCGATGACGCTGGCAACGGTTGGCGACGGCGGGCGTCCGGCGGCGCGCATCGTGTTGCTCAAGGGCGTCGATGCGGAAGGCTTCCTGTTTTTCACCAACTATGACAGCCGCAAGGGCAGGGAGCTCGCCGCGCGGCCGTTCGCCGCGCTCCTGTTTCATTGGGTCGAACTGGAGCGACAGGTGGGCATCGAAGGCAAAGTGTTCAGGGCCTCGGCCGCCGAGTCGGACGCCTATTTTGCTTCCCGCCCGCGGCTTTCGCGCGTCGGTGCGTGGGCGTCTCCGCAAAGTGATCCGATCCCGGATCGCAGTTGGCTGGAGCGCGAATTCGGCGCCGCGCAAGAGCGATTTGCCGCCGATCCCGACTCGATTCCGCGACCTCCGCACTGGGGCGGATATCGCCTGTTGCCGACGATGGTCGAGTTCTGGCAAGGCCGGCAGTCGCGGCTGCATGACCGGATCCGGTATCGACGCGAGGATGCGCACTGGCGCATGGAGCGGCTCGCGCCGTGACTGAACCATGGCCGTCTCGCGCCTACGCGTTTCCGGCGCTGATCGGCCTCGGCATCCTGAATCACACGGTGCTTACCGGTAGCAGGGTCACGATTTCGCTGTATGCGCTTTCGCTCGGCTCCTCCGCATTCGTCGTCGGGACCTTGATGGGTCTCTATGCATTTCTGCCGATGCTGCTGGCGGTGGCCGCGGGCCGGCTCTCCGATCGTATCGGCGTACGCAAACCCATGCTGGTGGGTTCGTGCGGAGTGGCGATCGCGGCTGCGCTGCCGTGCTTCGTGTCGGGGATCGCTCCCCTGTTCGTCACCACCACGCTTCTCGGCGCTTCGTTCATGCTGTTCCAGGTCGCGGCGCAGAATGCGACCGGGATGGTCGGACACCCATCCGAGCGCGCGAAGCACTTTGCGATGCTGGCGCTCGGCTACTCGGTCTCCGGATTTTGCGGCCCCCTCGGCAGCGGGCTGATGATCGACCATGCGAGCTTTACCGGGACGTTCGCATTGCTGGCACTGCTGCCGCTGATTCCGGTGGCAGTTTTGACGCGGGACGTTCTGAAGCTACCCGGTCCTCGCCCAGCAGCGGCGGATAGCCCATCGGGCGGCGTCGCCCAGCTTTTCCGCAACCGGCATTTGAGGCGCGTCTTCATTGTCAACGCGCTGCTGGCCGTGGCGTGGGACCTGCATTCGTTTTTCATCCCTATCTATGGCGCGACCATCGGACTGTCGGCGTCGCGCATCGGTGTGATTCTGGCCGCGTTCGCGGCGGCAACATTCATCGTACGTCTGTTCATGGGCCGGATCGCACGACGTTTTTCCGAGTTCGAGGTATTGGCCGCTGCCTTGTTTGTCGCCGCGACGGCCTATGCCCTGTTTCCGTTCGTCAAGGAGGTGGGTCCGCTGATGGCGTTGTCCTTTGCGCTGGGACTGGCACTGGGCTGTGCGCAGCCGATGGTGATGTCACTGCTGCACAGCATCGCTCCGGCGGGTCGGATGGGCGAGGCGGTCGGCATGCGCATGTCGATCATCTACGCGTCGACATTCGCCATGCCTTTGCTGTTTGGCGCGGTGGGCTCGACGCTCGGGCTCGCGCCGGTGTTCTGGTCGATCGGGGCGGCGCTCGCGGGCGGAGGCTTCTTCGCGCGGCGCCGATAGCGCCGGCCGTCATCGACGTTTCAGCCGATCGACATACTGCTTGCGGAACTTGGCCACTTTGGGCGCAACGACGAATTGACAGTACGGCTGCCGACCGTTGCGCTCGAAGTATTCCTGGTGGTAGGTCTCAGCGGGATAGAACGGGGCCGCGTCGGCGATTTCGGTCACGATGGGCTGCGACCACAGCGCTAGGCGCGATAATTCGTCGATGACTGCGTTTGCGTCCGCGCGCTGTGCCGGCGTCTGGCAGTAGATCACCGACCGATATTGCGTGCCGACATCGCTTCCCTGCCGGTTCAGCGTCGTCGGATCGTGGATCGAGAAAAAGACCCTGAGCAAGTCGCGAAACGACAAAACCTCGGCATCGAACTCGATCTTCACCACCTCGGCGTGGCCGCTGGTCCCTTCGCATACTTCCTCGTAGCTGGGATCAGGCGCCCGCCCGCCTGCATAGCCCGACGCGACCGACTGCACGCCGTCGAGCTGTTCGAATACGGCCTCCAGGCACCAGAAGCAGCCACCGCCCAGCACCGCGGTCTGCGTCGCATTCACTGCCGTTGTCATGATGCTTCCTTTCGTTCCCCTGCCGCCGAAGGATAGCGCGCTTCGCGCAACGGGCAAAACACCGGGTCGTCGCCCGCGTCGGGCACTTACAGCAGCCGAATTCGATTGAGCGCTGCGCGCCCGCGGTGCGATAATCGCGCCTCCCTGCGATCGAGTAAAGGCTGCGATGGTCCGCCTACTACGCCGTGAAGGAAAGTTCTTCGATTTCTTCAACGAGCACGCCGACCTTGCGATGCTCGCGGCCGCCGAGCTCAAGGCGCTGCTCGAGGACATCGGCGACCTCGAGCTCCGGCGGCGGAACATCGAGCGCTACGAAAAGCAGGCCGACCACATCACGCACCAGACGATCGCGCTGCTGCACAAGACCTTCATCACGCCGCTCGATCGCGACGAGATTCACAAGCTGATCACCAGCATGGACGATATCCTCGACCTCATGGAGGACGTGGCGCAATGCCTGTTTCTCTACGACGTGCGCGCGGTCACGGGCGAGGCCAGGCGGCTGGCTGACATCTGTGTCGCATGCATCGCCAAGGTCAAGGAGGCGGTGGCGAAACTTGAATCGATGGACGACGCCGACGCGATCCTGAAGATATGCGCCGATATCGATCGCCTGGAAACCGAAGCCGATCACGTCATGCATTCGGCGATGGCCAAGCTTTTCCGCGAGGAACCGGACGCCAAACAGATCATCAAGCTGAAGGAAATCTATCAGCTCCTCGAGTCGGTAACGGACAAGTGCGAGGATGTCGCGAACCTGATCGAAGGCATCGTGCTGGAAAACGCGTAGGCGCACGGGACCGATGGATGCGGCCGGTTTCAGCTTCGGCGCGATCGTGCTTCTGATCGCGATAGCGCTCGCGTTCGATTTCCTGAACGGATTCCACGACGCCGCCAACTCGATTGCGACCATCGTGTCGACGCGAGTGCTGCGGCCGCATTACGCGGTGGCCTGGGCTGCGTTCTTCAACTTCGTCGCGTTCCTGGTGTTCGGCCTGAACGTCGCGAATACGATCGGAACGGGCGTGATTGTCCCGGCCATCGTCGACCACTACGTGATCCTCGGCGCGCTGATCGGCGCGATTGTCTGGAATGTCATCACCTGGTACTACGGCATACCGTCGTCGTCCTCGCACGCGCTGATCGGCGGGCTCGCGGGCGCGGCGGTGGCGAAGGGTGGCTATGCCGCGCTGGCGGGCAAAGGCTTCCTGGTCATCACGCTTGCCATCGTCGCGTCGCCGCTGCTCGGATTCCTCCTGGGCATGGGGCTGATGGTCATTGTCGCGCACGTTTTTTCGCGGTCCGCTCCGAATCGCATCGACCGCTGGTTTCGCCGGCTGCAATTCGTTTCGGCATCAATGTACAGTCTCGGCCACGGCGGCAACGACGCGCAAAAGACCATGGGTATCATCGCCATGGTGCTGTTTTCGTCCGGCATGAGCGGCCCGACGTTCCACGTTCCGTTCTGGGTAGTGCTCAGTTGCCAGACCGCCATCGCGCTCGGCACGCTTTTCGGCGGTTGGAGGATCGTGAAGACCATGGGCATGAGAATCACCAAGCTCAAGCCGGTCGGCGGCTTTTGCGCGGAGACGGGCGGGGCGATTACGCTGTTCATCGCAACCGCATTCGGCATTCCGGTGTCGACGACGCACACCATCACCGGCGCCATCATCGGGGTCGGCGCGACGCGCAGGTTGTCGGCGGTTCGCTGGGGAGTGGCCGAGCAGATCGTTTGGGCGTGGGTGCTGACCATTCCCTGTTCCGCGTTCATCGCCGCCGTCGCGTGGTGGCTCTGCCAGTGGATCGGTTGATACCAGGAGCGGCGTAACGTGTGGGCGCACATCGGACGCGGCGGCCTGTTCGTCTTCTGGGTCCTGCGCCGCCTGCGGAAGGCCAGCGTCGGCCGCATGGCGGCCAGTCTTGCGTTCACGACGCTGCTGGGGATCGTGCCGCTGTTCACGGTCGCGCTCGCGTACGTCGCGCGATTCCCGGTGTTCGACCGATGGCTCGATACGCTGG
>DAIQRF010000062.1:0-9110 GCA_036786505.1 Casimicrobiaceae bacterium
ATGGTGGTCTCGTCATGGAAGGGTAAGGTTGGCTGGCCGTCGGCAGCCGCGGCTTTGACTTCCGGCGTGTCGGGCGGGCGAACCGGCGACAGGTCTTTGCGGATAGCCTCGGTCCCGTCATTTGCCGCCGCGCGCTCGCCCCGAGACAGCATCGACATACCACCACCGATTAGGCCCATCAGGATCGTGTTCGTGGCGATATTGTTGGCGCTTTCGGCCGGCGTGCGGGTGACCTGCGATCCTTGTAGGGCAGCTTCCGAGACGGTGGATTTCGCCAGCCCCTCGCCCATGCCGCGGAGCGCGCGGACCGCCAGCCCAGCGGCTTCCCCGGCCTTGAGCTCGCCGAGTATCGGGATGAACCATGACGGGTCGGTAGCGCCGGCGGCAATCGAGGCCACGGTGCCAAATCCGCCGGATGCCGCCAAGGTCTGCTGGTCTTTCTGCTCCTGCACCTTCTTGGCGATCCGGGCATCGGTCTGCGCCGGGTTCACGTCGGCCAGCGACTGATCGATCAGGTCGTCATCCTTGGTCGACTTCAGCCGGGCGATCGGGTCATAACCAGGAATCTCGGTCATGTCGGGCCGCGACCGGGTGATGGCGTCCAGCATCGAGGCGACCGGGTTGTTTTGCCGGAAGGCGGCACCGATCACGGCCTCGCCGCCGGGCGCGGTGAATGGTGCGGGTTCCGGCGCGCCGGTCGGCGTCCGGCCGGCGGGCTGGCTGGGGCGACTCAAATAGCCCATCAGCTTATCGAGGTCCTCGCGCTGAGCCTGGGTGTAAGCCTTTTCGTTGAACTCGTTCGGCCACTGCTGGAATGTATAGCCACGGAAAAATGCCGGCATACCGGCCCTCGTTTTCCAATCCTCGAATGATCCGGTTTCACCCTCGTTTTTCTGGGCGTACTGATATTGATCCTTAAGAATGTCCTGCTGCGCAGGCGTCATGGATTTCTGCAACTTCTCGTAAGCCTGCTTCACTACTGGATCGGTATTAACCATGTTGTGAGATACGACGTCGCCGAGAATGTCGATCGGCCGCGTATTGGGATCGCGAATCTCCAGCCCCGGCTTGTCGATTGGCAGTTCTTTCGGCCTCAAAGAATCTAGCGACTGCGGCGAGCTAGGTGCGACGCCAGCGTCGCCGGGTTCCCAATGTTCCAAAAACCCTGCATTTGGCCTGAAATTTTCGGTATAGCCGTAGTCTTGATTTTTTAAGATAGGATATTTTGCGCGCGCCTGTTCGAGGAGGTTTCCTTGCGGGATCGCGTTTCCTGTCGCCAGCGCGCTTGGCTGGTTCGGATTATCGAGCGGGTCCTGCCCTTCGGTAAAAATCGGCATCAGGGCTGCACCACGGCATCAGGATTGAACGCGCCGGCGGTCCGGGCGGCCACGGCGCGCGCGGCGTGGGCGGCAAATGCCTCCGAGGGGTCGAACCTGATGCGGCGCGGCTGGCCCTGGGAGTCCTGCATGGCGCCCCAGCGCCCCGTGGCGGGGTCCTGCAGCACGATCTGGTAGCTGGGCGGCTTCTTGTTGGCGATGTCGGTCTCGGTGACCTTGTCCGGCACGATCGCCCGGCTCGCCATGAACTGGCGGGAAGCGAAAGCCCCTGAATCGCTCATCGGACTGGCGTAGCGCGGGCCCTGTTTCGGGCTGACGCGCTCGCCCTCGAACAGCTTGCCGCCGGTCACGATGCCCATTTCGTGGTCCAATTGCTGACCGATCCAGTCGTGGGAGCCGGCGACCTCCGGATAATACCGTTCGGGCGCATTCGCCATCACCCGATTGCCGTTGGCGGGTGACAGCGCATATTTGTTGTTGAGCTTTTCTATCGCGAACTTGTCGGCCATCGTGGAGTCGCCGGTGGCGGCAAAGCCGTCCTTGTAATTCTTGTCGTAATCGGCCTTGAGTGCGCCGGCGGCGAGGCCATCAGGGGCAACGGGCGCGCGGGCGCCGGTTCCAATCGGGCCCCATCCGGTGGAGAACTTTGATACCACGCTGGAGGCCGAGACGTTCTTCAGTGCCTTGTCCGCAACTTCGGTCGCCGCTTTGAGAGCCGACGATTGGGCGGGATCGTATTGCCGCATCAGGCGCTTGGCGGCCTCGTCCGGCGGGTAGAACGCCAGATTGGACTGCCACGCCCGCAGGTCTTTCAATCCGTCCGGAAACTCCTGGTCGAACTGCAGCGGGTTGTTGCGCTGCTGGCCGTCCATGAACGAATAGGCCGCATTCATCTTTACCGGATCGCCCGAGCGCGACATGCCGGTGACACTGTCCTTGAAGCCGCCGCCGTCGATCAGCCGCTGCATTTCGTCGGGTCGCAGGCCCTGCGCTATCTGACCGAGCACTTGCGCGCCGGCCGGGCCCTGCAAGGCTGCCTGCAGCTTCGGAACATCGTCTTTTTCCAACAGCGGCGGTGGCGGCTCGTGGTTCATGGCCCCGATGCGAACGCCTAAAGAGGCGCGCTGCACCAACGCCTGCGCAATGCCGTCCGGCTGTGACGGGTCGATCGGTGCCGCAGTCTGCTGCGTCCAGCCACGATTTGCGGCCTCCGCGTAGGGATGATCCTTGAGATTCTTGTTCGAATCTGTGACCTGTTTCAGTGCGGCCGCGGCGACGTTGATGTGGTGAACGTCCTGCCCGTCATTGGCGCGCTTATAGGCCTCGACGATCTGATCCTGCTGCTCCTGCGGAACTTGCGCAATCTGCTGGCCGACAAGTCGACCGTTCATGGTTTCGGCAGTCGGACCCATCTTTTCGGGGTAAAGCGCCGCGGCTTGGTTGACCTCGGCGACCGCGGCCGGTGACGGCAGGATGCCGTTATCAAGCGCCTTGCCGACCGCTTCCGCCGTCTGTTTCGCCGATTGGACGCGCAGCTCAGGGTCCTGCGCCAGCGTCCGCACATAGGCCGATAGCAGGAAGGGGTTTTGCTTCACATCCTCTGCTGTGAAGCCACCGCGCCCATTTGCGGCCGACGACATGAACTGTCCCGCCGGCTGCCGCCCGCCGGGCAGCGACGACCATTGGCCGGACAGCGACGGCAGCACGTCAGCGGTCTGGCCGGATTTCAGCGTCGTCAACAGGTCCTTGCCGGTCTTGGCCTTGTATTCGGTCTGCGCCAGATCCCACGCCGCGGTATCCTGATTGGCCGGCGAGAAGTCTTTCAGGCCGAGCCTTGCCTTTTGCAAATCCCATGTCGACGCAATGAACTGGTAGCGGCCCGCCGCGCTCGAACTCTTGCCGACATCCGGTCCGGAGGTGATCGGCTCGGCAATGTGCGGATGGTCGCTGTAATCCCGAAACGTCTTGTCGCCGTTGCCGCCGTAGCGGACGTTGTAGCGGCCCGCGGATTCGGTCTCGGATATGGTGTTTAGCAACGCGCGCCCTTCCGGGGGAATTGCCTGATTGACCACGCCACCGGGTATGCCAAGCACTTCGGCCTTCAGTGCATCGGGCAGCGAGTTGACAGCGCGGAACTGCTGCTTGACGGCGGCGGCGGCGGTGATGCGCTGGGCGCCCTCGGTATCGCCGATCGCGCGAGCGCGCTGAATGGCCTGACCGATCGCCGGGTCCTCCGGCTTGATCGTGCCCTTGGCCAGACCTTCCTCCATCCCGGTCGTGATCTGGCGGTTGGCATCGATATTCATCTTGGCGTCGGCGGTCAGATATGCCAGCCGCGACAAGCCTTGCGTATAGAGCCGAGAGCGATCGACCTCGCGCAGGTTCGGGTTGGTAAGAAGGCTTTGCAATTCCGCCGCGGCCTGCGCCTTGCCGCGTTTGTTAAAGGTGGCATCGACGTGAGCGACCAGCGACTCGCCCTGCAGCAATCCAGCGGTGTTTTTCTTTTCAAGTTCGATCTGATCTGGCGGTGTCTTGAACAGCGGATTTGTGCCGAGCGCGTCATACGACGCATTCATTTTTTGCACGGCCTGCTGGAATTCCGGCGTGTTGGTACCGCCCTGCCGCGCCAGCGCTATTGCGGTATTCTTCTGATCCTCAATGACGGCGGTGATCGACTTCTTTTGATTGACGACATCGTTCGAGGCGGTCTCATTGGTGATCGAGTTGAAGTGCTGGGTTTGCAGTTGATCGGCCTGCTGCATGATGGCCTGGCCGACCTGGCCATCGCCGTGCTGTTCGGCGTATTGGGCCTTCCATGCATCTGATGCGGTCTTGAACCCGGCCGGGTCGGTCTGGTATTTCTGATGCATGTCGTTCATCTCTTGCGAGATGACGTTCGAATGCTGGGCGATGGTGCCGGCTTGCACCGCGGCGTGATAGGCCTCGCCGGCCCTGCCGAAGATCAGCGAGTTGGCGGGGTTGACAACTTGCGCCGAGCCGTCGGGGCCGAGGGTGACCTTCTGGTTCTGCAGGTCGGTTCCGGCCTGCTCCCTGGCCATCTGGGTCGCGATGTCCGACGAGGCGTCGGCGACCTTGCCCATCGCGTTCGCCATCAGATCGGCATTCTGTTGGATATCGCCGCGGGAGACCGACGACTGCGGAGCGGTCGAGGTAACGATTCCTTCGCCGACTGTGGGGAGGGCTACCATCAGAGCAGCAATGGTGCGGCGGCGGCTGCCACGCCGGCTACCGCCTTGACGTTACCGGCGAACAGCGCGTTGCTGGCGGCGGATTTATAATAGGCCGCGTCGTTGCGCTCCTGGGTCGACTGCTGCAGGATGGAATTGACGGTGATGCCCCTATTGGTGGTTCCGATATCCTCCTGGTTGGAGCGAAAGGCGGCGCCCGTCGGCGAGTTCGGATCGGCGTTGGCAGCGGCGCGCACCGCATCGATGTTGCCGAGCGTCTGGTTGAGATTGCGGGTCATCTGGCCGCCGGTCTGCACGGCCTTCAGGTCTCCGTAGGTCGCAGCCTGTTCGAGCTTTGCCGACTGATATTCGTCGGCGCTCGCGGTGCCCTTCGCCTGAAGCATGGTCGAATAGGCCGACAGGCCGGCGGACGCCAGCGACATGCCGCCAGCAGCAGAGAAACCGCCACTCCCGCCGCTCAATGGAGCGCCGCCAACCGATGTCGGTCCTACTGCGCCAGGCACCGTCCCAGAGCTACCCATGATGCGATCCGTTCATATCGTGATTTCCATGGCGATCTCGAGGATTTGCAACGGTCCCGGGCTATCCTTGATGATGGCGACGCGCGGGTCGAACGAACTTCCGATCGGCGGCCACGATTCCACGGTCTCGCGCAGCGGCGGCGGCTTGGTGGGATCGTCGCCGATATTCCATGCCGGCACCCGGCGAAACTGCATCATGGTTCCGAGCGCGGGCGACGTCGGGGTTTGCTTGGCGGAAAACAGCGTGGCGAACATGAAGCCGGTCGAGTTGATGACATAGACCGCGACGTTCGAAATCTGCCGCAGCGTCATGCGCTGATGCATGTCGGCGCCCGGCGTGGCATCGTCGGCGAATGGCTCGACCGTCATGGTCCACGGCTGGCCCGCCACCAGCGAAGCGATGGCGAGGTTCTCGCCGCCGTTGTTCTGCGGAACGATGAAGCCGTTGGCGTCGATCTGATAGGTGCCCATCGCGCGGGTCACCTGATCCATCAGCGTCACGCTCTTGGACGTGATGAACCATAGCGGCCCCTTGCCGCCGGGCGGCGCGAACGCGGCAGGCGCGGCATTCACCGGCAGCGCGCAATCCAGATATTGCGTATCGTCGAGGATTTCGCAGATGCCGGCGCCGAAATAACCAGAAGTGAACAGCACGTCGGCATTCCACGCCGATATCCATGAGACGGCAGCACTGCCCGACCACGGACCCCATCCGATCGCCGGCTTAAGTTGTCCGTCCGCGACGGTGTATTTCCCGACCGCAATTGATCCGTCGCCGTTGAGCACATAAGCATAGCGCTCGATGAACGTGCTATCTGATGTCGGGACTGCGATGGCCTGAATATTGTTAAACAGATGCGAGTTGAATTCGCTGAGGTTCTTGGTGTTGAACGGGCGGTAATAGGCTCCCGGCGCGATGATCGACATCACGGCGTTGCGGCCGGCATTGGCGTAAAGAATGATTTCCTGCACCGGACGCGGCTGTACCTGCGCACAACCGTCGCTCGACAATATCTGAAAGCCGACGCTGCCGGGCTTGAGCGGATTGGTCGGTGAGATCGGGATATAATAGAGCTTGGTGTCGCAGAACACGAATTCCGAGCTCTCGGCGCCTGGCACCACGTAGTAGACCTGCACCTTGCCGGGCGCGATTTCTAACATCGCATTGTCTGGCGAGCTTGCATCGTTGGCGTAGAGATCGGTCGGTGAGTTGATTGCTGACCAAAGGATGCCGCCGGGGATTGCCGGGAAATTGCAGAAACCGACCCGGAACTGATCGACGAAGCAGGAAGCGGGATAGCCGCGAAACGAGTTCATTATCTCGTCATCCCATACCGAGATTGCCTGCGGGACCGTCGTGCTTATCGTCGAAACCTTCGCGCTGTATGATGGAGAAGCGACAACATCTCCGACCGCAAAGGAAGCCGCGTTCGTGGTGTTCTGCAATAACTGGACCGTAAGACTGACGGGCGAAACTGTTCCAGTAGATCGGCTCCATCCGGGCCCCGTGATGGTCTCGCCAGTAATGAACGCCGTGCCCGTGCTCAAGGTGACGACGATCTGGCCATACGGCAGGCTGCTGACGACGCCGGTAGCGCCGGAAGTAACGCCGGTCACGGCATCGCCAATACTCGGCGTGCCACCGCCGCCGGAAACATTCAATAATTGTGATGTTGGCGATGATGTTACAATTCCCTGCGCGCCGGAAGGACTTGCATCGAGAACGTCACCGATATTCAGACCTCCAACGCCACCGGAGACGCCGAGGATTTGAGCTTCCGGCAACGGCTCGATAACGGTGGCATTCATGCTCGACGTGGTGATCAAAGTGCCTAGCTGGATCTGGCGTCCGGCATACCTTATCCTGGTGCCAACCATTCCGGCGACCGCGATTGGCGACGAAAATATGACGGTGATGGCACCGGTCGCCGCGCTCGGAAGTGCTGTGACGTTCTGCGGGGACAACCGATAGAACGGCGTACGCTTCTGGCCGCCAGCCCTGACCGCTTCGGTGAAGTCGGCAAAACTCCACGTCGCCACGCCGTCCCATGTAATGACCTGTGGAAGCATTCCACCAGGGGCCGCCAGATAGATCGACAGGCCAAACGCCACATAGACAATCTGATTGACGTTGGCGCCGGTCCACGGCAGCGCAGCGCCATTGCCTTGCGTCGTGGATGACGCGACGATCGTTCCCGCCGCATTGCGGATCTGCCAAAGCGCGGGGCCAAATTCAATCTTGAAGATGTTGCCGGGCGAGAGTGTCAGTTCCTCGATGCGGGTACAGGCCCCGGTGATCGGATAGAGCGCGCGTCGCCCCGAGCGATCCTGCAACGCCCCGGAATTCAGGATACGGGCATTCGCCATCTGGCGCAGGCCGCCCTTGCGCGCCGGATGATCGTCAGCGCGCTTGAGGACGGTGTCGACTTCGCCGAAGGAAAAATCCCGCTGCGAGCCCTGGATTTGCCGCACCATGGGTCACCTCAATTCGGGGTGCCCGTGCCGGACCAGCCATACGGCGTCTGCCGCCACGGCTTGCGGCTGCGCCGGATCGCGGTGTAGCGCGAATTGAAGATCGCCGTTTTCGGCTTCTGCATGTCGTGGCGGGCCTTGGCGTGATCGAGCATCGCCGTCGCCTGCTTCCACAGACTGCCGGCTTCTGCATAGTCGCGCTTGAGGCCGCGGTAGATGCCCGACATGACAGCTAGTTGCAGTACCAGCACCACGGTCGGCGTCGCGAACGTCGGGTCGGAGTTGGTCGAGAAGATGCCCTTTATCGTGACCGGCAATGGCGTGGTCGGCGGGTTCGGCGGCGGCGGGCCGCCTTGCGCGTTGACGACGATCTGGTTGTTGAAGATATCCCAGACACAGGGCACATCGTTGAGCCGCACCATGATCAGGTGGACGAGATCGGCGGGCAACGGATAGGCGGTGTCGAACTGATCGTCGTCGGGCTTGGTCGGCGACGGAACTAGCGTCCGCACATCGGTCAGCCATGACCACGGATGATCTTCGCAGACAAAGGCCAGCGCTCGCTCATAGGCCGGCGAACAGGCGCTCCATTCCACCGAGCCATCATCGGCTACGGCGACGAGATTATCGCCGGTCTGCGACAAGGCGCTGTTGATAATTTCGAGTTTGCCGAGTGGAAATTCGAAGCTGGCCATGCTGCACGTTCTTCCGGGTACCAATCACGCGCAACGCACCCCAAAAAAACCTCCCGGTTTGTGGCCGGGAGGCTGAAGTTTAGGAAGGTACGCTATGGCCTACAGGTGGTTCAAAATGTCTGGGTGACGTTGGCTCCGGCGAGACGGTCCTGTTCGGCCTTCTCACGAACGATCCGCTCGTTGGTCTCCTTGGCAGCATCTTGTATACTTTGGCCGCGCCCAGTCCCCTCACGGAGGGCCTTCTCGCGCGCGGCGCGATCGCGGTCGATGAACGGCAATTCGGATCCGGTCTTCTCCCGATCGACCCGCTCTTCATCGGTCATCGCTGCGTTCTTCCTGATCTGCGCGGGCGACATCGGCCGGCGGGCATTCGGGTCGGGGCGGGGCGGTGGTGTGGCGACCAGAGCTTCGTCGGCGGCGATCTGGTCGGCGACCTTCTTCTTCTCGGCCTGCTCCTCATGGAATTTCTTCAGCCGATCCTTGGCCTCCGCGGTCGCCTTGTTGTATTCGTCGAGCGCGGTCTTTTCCTCCGGGGTCATCTCGATCGGCTCCGGAAGCGGCTCGCGGCCCTCCTCCTTGGCGCGCTCATTGAGCCGGCCGCGCGCAGCGTTCTCGTCCTCCTGGGACCATGGATCTGCGCTCCATTCCAGCGGATGATGCTGGACGGCCATATGCGCGTCGACCGAATAGGGGAAGGTGACGGGGCCGTCGACGACATGATAGGCGACGGCGGACTGGTTGGCGGCGATCTTGATCGGCATCTTCGTTCCCTTCGTTAGCGTCCGACGCTCAGCATTCCAGTTCCGTAAGAATAGGAACCGACGTTGTTGTGGTTGCGATCGAGGATCGCGGCGGATGGTTTGCCCAGGGCAACGG
>DAIQRF010000063.1:0-9082 GCA_036786505.1 Casimicrobiaceae bacterium
GTTCCAGGGTAGGACCGGTCACGTTCGCGGCATCGCCAACCGAGCGCCCGAGCATGTAAACTTGCGCCACTGCCGCGGTGACGTCGTGGGGCATCGCTGCGGCCTTGAAATCATTGCGCACGCGCTTACATTGCTGCGGCCGCCGCCGACCGGTCAGCTTCCGGATCGAGCGCGTGCCTTGCGGGACGCAATGCAAACGGAGGATCGTCAATGAAATGCACCAATTGCGGTTACGAGACTCAGTCCGGCGCGAAATTCTGCGTGCAATGCGGGACGACACTGGTCCCGGCTGCAGCAGCGGGCGCCGCGCCTTCTCCCGCGTCGGGTGTTGTGACGCCGGCCAGCGCCGCCGGCGGTGCCGCCGGCAGCGCTGCGCCAAAATCGTTATCGCCCGCGTCAGCCGCCGCGACGGGGTCGCGTCCCGCCGCAGGCGCCGCTACGCCTGCCGCGCCGTCAGCCTCGTCGACCATGTCGCGTCCCGCCGCCAGCGCTTCACCCAGCCCGGCATCGGCGGGGGCAACGATGTCCCGACCCGCGATGGCAGCGGCTGCCGCCGCGCCGGCGCCCGCAGCCGTGCCGCCTGCCGCGCCGTCCGGCAACCGCATCGGCATCATCGCGGCGGTCGTCGCAGTGCTTGCCGTCGTCATTATCGGCGGTTACTTTGGCTACCGCATGCTGTTTGCCGACGATTCCTCCAGCCCCGTCGCAACCAGCGAGCAGCCCTCTTCGACGGCGCCTGCACCGGCCCCAGCGCCTGGGCCGCCGAAGGACGCCGTACCCGCGCCTCAGCCGCCGGCCCAGGACTCCGTGTCCATGCAATCGCCACCGGATACGGAGGCCAAGCCCGCGAGCAAGGATGCGACGGCCGTTGGCAGTACGACAGGTTCGACCAAAGCGCCCGGCGCGGCGGCGCCAAAGATGGATTCGAGCAAGGCGCCACCGGCAAAAGCAACCAACCCGCCCGGTCCTTCGGGGTCGTCGCCTTCGCCAGCGGAGATTCCATCGACTTCGGCGCAAGCGCGCAGCCAGTCGCAGCCGAAGCAAACCGCGCAGCCCGACCGTTGGCAGCTCATGAAAGAGGCCATGGCACGCTGCGCCGGGGAGAACTTCTTCAAGCGGGTGGCATGCGAGCAGGGAGTTGGCTTGCAGTATTGCGAGGGCTATTGGGGCAAGGTTCCGCAGTGTCCCAGCGGGCCGCCCACCAAGGATCGCGGACAGTAGCTTCGGTGAGATCGCGGCTGGAGACGCTCGCCCGGGTCGCCGCCGAATCTTAGGGCGGACGCGAGCCATGGGTGGCATTTACTGGAACGACAGCAGCCGCTTATTCGACAGCGGCGAGACCGTCGATGTCCTCGCGATCGGGGACTCGTGGTTCCACTATCCGGCCAACAATCTCATCACGCCGCTGCACGAGGCACTGGAGCGGCCAACGATCTATGTGATCGGCGAGAACGGCGCGCGCGCCGACGAGCTCTGCCGCGGCTCCTGGCTTGCCAACTTTCGCCGCATGCTGACCGGTTATCCTGCGATTCGTCTGCTATGCATCAGCGCGGGCGGCAACGATTTCGCGGGCATCGGAGATCTCGACGACAAAATTCTCGCCCCCGATTGCAGCGCCGCGGGCGGATTCTCCGCCTGCTACCGCCCCGGCCAGCCGGCCGGTGTGTTTGCCGCGGTCGAGCAAGCGTATCGCGATCTGCTTGATGCCGTTCGCAACGTGCGGCCCGACGTCACCGTGCTGGTGCACAACTACGACTATGCGATCCCGAATGGAAGAACCTTGCTTGGCATGCGCAGCTGGCTCAAACTGCCCATGGATAACGGTCGCGTACCTAGCGCGGGTGCTCCTGGGGGCGGTATGCGCCGGGAAATCGTGCGCGATTTGATCGATAATTTTACCCTTTGCCTGGACGATATTTGTTCGACCGTGGTTGAGCCCAAAGTCGAGCTGGTGTGGTCCGCGGGGACGCTCGCCGACTCGGAGTGGGCAAACGAGCTTCATCCGAGACCCGGCGCCTTTGAGAAACTGATCGACCAGCGTTGGAGCGGCCCCGCACGCCAGGCGCTGGGCCTGAGCTGAGGGATCGACCCGTCCGGCGCACCTTAAGCCGCCGAGTCGGTCAGGGCGCGTGCTTGATGCCCGGGCCGAGCGGCCAGCCGCGCGACGAAGATGGCGCTGGCGGCTCAAGCCCAGTCCAAGATCGCAATCGAATCGTCGCCGCGCGCTAATCGCGCGGCGAGATCTCCGGCGGGTTTTCCTGCGAGCAACGCCTGCGGGCGCAATATTGCGAGGGACACTGGGGTGAGGTGCCTCAGTGCGCGAGCACTCCCTACATCGACCACGGCCAATAGCCGGTCCGCGCCACGTGGTCGGCGCTTGACTGATCGCTAGCGGCTAGCCGCGTCCGACGAACGGCATCTTGGTGGCCATGACGGTCAGAAATTGAACGTTGGCGTCGAGCGGCAAACTCGCCATGAATAGCACCGAGCTTGCGACGTGCGCAACATCCATCAGCGGCTCGACGGCAATGGCGCCGTTTGCCTGCGGCACGCCCTTGGCCATTCTCGCCGCCAGCTCGGTGTGGGCGTTGCCAATATCGATTTGACCGCAGGCGATATCGTATTTTCGCCCATCGAGCGACGTCGACTTGGTCAATCCGGTGATTGCATGCTTGGCGGCGGTGTAGGGCGCTGAATTCGGCCGCGGCGCGTGCGCCGAAATCGAGCCGTTGTTGATGATGCGGCCGCCCATTGGCTGCTGAGTCTTCATCAGCTTGAACGCCTGCTGAGTGCAGAGAAACGCGCCGGTGAGATTGATGTCGACGACGTTCTTCCACTGCTCGTACGAAAGCTCGTCAAGGTCGACCGCCGGCGCGCCGACGCCGGCATTGTTGAACAAGAGGTCGAGCCGACCAAAAGTCGCCTGTGCCTTGGCGAAGAGCTGGCGCACCGACCCGGCATCGCTGACATCGGTGGGCACGACCAGAGCGCGCGTGCCGGACAGCCCGGCCTCGGCGACGACCTGCTCGAGCGGCTCGCGTCGGCGTCCCGCCAGGGCGACGCTATAGCCCTTATGCAGCAAACCCAGTGCGACGGCTTTGCCGATGCCGGTTCCGGCACCGGTGACAACAGCGGTTTTTGCGGGCAAGGTCATGCGTTTCGCTCTATGGAGGGTGGCAACTGAGGTTAGCTGAGATCAACCGAGGTCACAAACTCGCCGGTCCGAACGCGGCCGGCAGCAGCTCGGCAAGCCCAAACCGCTGCTCGCGCGAGTCGTCGTCGGTGCAGCAGATGATGATCGCGTCGGCGCCGAACTCCGCCAGCACCTGGCGGCAGGCGCCGCACGGCATCGTCGCGGCCGCGGTCGGCGTGTAAACCGCCAGCGCCTCGAGCTTGCGTGCACCGTGCGCGACGGCCTGGAAAATCGCGTTGCGCTCGGCGCAATTCGACAGCCCGAACGACGCGTTCTCGACGTTGGCACTGCTGTGGATTTCGCCGCCGTCGGTAAGCACCGCCGCGCCGACGGCAAACCCGGAGTAGGGCGCGTAGGCATGCGCCGCTGCTTCGCGCGCGCGCCGCTTTAAATCTTCGAGAACGGCTTCGGAAATTGCCACGGTTGACGCTTACGCTTTGCGAAGCCGCAGTTCGGACAAAACCGGCAAGCCCGTTGACGGCGCGCTCGCCCGCGGCTCAGGCGAACCGGACCGGCGATTGCGGCAGCGCCCGATCGAGCGCCACCGGCGGCTGCGGGACAACGGCGATCTTGAACATGAGCGCGCACTCCGGCGTCAAAAGAGAGATAGCGGCAACCGGCGTCGCTCGGCTCGCGCGTCGCTGGCGCTTTTGTCCGAGGCATTGACGCAGCGGACGAGTGTAGCACCGGAGCGCCTCGCGGCCGAGTGCTGCGGGTGCTCAGCGTGCAGACGATGCGCGTTCTGCTACCATGTTTCGCGCATGCAAGACGCTCGCGCACCAACGATTCGCGGATGCGATGCGAGACGAATGTCTGGCAACGGGCCCACGCCGAAGGTGCTTTTTTTCGATTGCCGATTCCGCTGCGCTTATGCCGCCTCAAGGTGATTCGGCGCCATCGGACGAGGTCGACGTTGTGCGACCGGATTTCGCCGGGCCGTTGACCTCGCGCCAGGCATTTCTTCAGGTTTTTCCCGGCGTAATGGTCGCGATGTTTCTCGCCGCGGCCGATCAGACCATTCTCGCCAGCGCGTTACCGACCATCGCCGAGTCCTTGGGCGGCCTGGCCGATCTGTCGTGGGTCATCATCGCCTACCTGCTGGCGGCGACGATTGCGGCGCCGCTGTACGGCCACCTCGGCGACCGCTTCGGACGGCGACGGATGTTGCTTGGCGCCCTGGCCATTTTTACGGCGGCATCGCTGGCCTGTGCCCTGGCGCCGACATTGCTGCTCCTGATCGCCGCGCGCGCGGTGCAGGGCCTCGGCGGCGGGGGACTGATGACGCTCGCGCAGGCGTTGATCGGCGAGCATGTGTCGCCGCGCGAGCGCGGCCGCTTCTCGGGCTATTTCGCCACCGTGTTCGCGCTCGCGAGCACCTCCGGGCCGGTGCTTGGGGCATACCTCACCGAGCACCTGAGCTGGCGGGCGGTGTTTGCCATCAACCTTCCGCTGGGGCTGGTCGCCGCCGTCCTCGCATGGCGCATTCCGCAACCGACCATCGTCCGACAAGGCCGCTTTCACCCCGACATTGCCGGCGCCTTGCTGTTCACGCTGTCCGCGCTCGCGCTGCTGTTCGCGTTGTCGCCGGGAGGACACCGGTTCGGCTGGATATCGTGGCCGATGGCGGCGCTTACGGGAGGCGCACTGATCGGTTTCGCGCTGCTCGTGATGTGGGAGCGGCACGCGGCGGATCCGGTGATTCCGATTCGTTTTTTCGGCGTTCCTGCCATTGTTCGTTCCGACGCGGTGGTGATTTGTTTCGCGGGCGCTCTTTTTTCCACGATCCTCTACTTGCCGCTGTACCTGCAGCTCGGCCGCGGACTCGGCATCGGCCAGTCGGGCCTGCTCTTGCTGCCGATCACGCTGTCGATAGTGGCCTCTTCCACCATCACCGGCCGTCTGGTGACGCGTACCGGCGAAGTGAAGCTGTTCCCGCAGTTTGGGCTCGCGCTCGCGACGCTGGCCTTCCTGCTACTTGCGGCCACGGTTACCGGCGGCTCGACCCTCACGGTCTTAAGCCTGACGCTTCTCGCGGGCGTCGGACTCGGCATGGTGATGCCGCCGACGCAGGTCGCGGTTCAGCACGCTGCCGGGCGCGAATCGCTGGGGGCGGCGACGGCATCGATATCGGTTTCGCGCGCCGTGGGTGGCGCGATCGGAGTCGCGATCGTCGGCGCCATACTTTTTGCCATGCTCGCGTCGCCGGACGGAGTGACCTCGGCGGCACGCGCAGTCATCGAAGGTGGCCCGGCGTATGTCGATCGTCTCAGCGAGGGCGAGCGCGCGACGCTGACAGCAAGCCTCGATCAGGCGTATCGCGTCATTTTTATCGTCCTGGCCGGCATGACTGCGGTGGGAGCGCTCGTTGCGCGAACCATACCGAGGCCAGATTGGACGCGATGAGCCGGCAATGGATCGCGGTGACGGACGCGGGCTCGCCGCGCCCCGCCCGCCCGAACAGCGCCCGGCGATGAATAATCCGCATTGACAAGCGATTCGACCGGGCTTAAAAAGAGGTCGGCGCGGTCACCTGTGGTTGAGCGAGATAGCGTCGTCGCAAGCTTGCGCGAAACGAGTTAAGCCTTCGCGGCGCGTGCGCCGGAAGCTTGCGCGCGTCGCGGGCCGGCTGGTTCCATACTGGACGAAGCTGCCGCATAGAGTCGCAAGACGGCGATGAACCGCCGAACGAAGAAGCATCTCAACGCCAACATCAACCTGGAGGAATCAATGGCCAAGGCAAAAAGCAGGAAAGCGCGCGGCGGCGAAAGCGTATACCGCATCACGGAGCTGGTTGGAACGAGCACGGTTTCGTGGGAGGACGCGGCAAAGCGCGCGGTAGAAACGGCAGCCGGCTCCTTGCGCGACTTGCGTGTCGCCGACATCGTCAAGCTCGATGTCAAAGTCGACGGCGGCAAGGTCGTCGCTTATCGGGCCCGCGTCTCGCTTTCGTTCAAGTACGAAGCCTAGACGAAGCCACGGCTCCGTCGCGGCCGCAATCGGCCT
Organism: Casimicrobiaceae bacterium; assembly: GCA_036786505.1. Taxonomy (GTDB): domain Bacteria; phylum Pseudomonadota; class Gammaproteobacteria; order Burkholderiales; family Casimicrobiaceae; genus PALSA-1003. The sequence goes on from DAIQRF010000063.1 coordinate 6,197, forward strand.
CGGGCGATTGCCCGGACAGCCCGCGCTGGGGACGGGTACCGCCTGATCGGCGTGTCAATAACCTCGTGGCGCGCCGCGCGCCGCCGTCGCGGCAGCCGACGGCGCGCCCGGTGCTGGGCCTGTGCTCGGTCGGGCGCTCGACATGACGCCGCCACCGCCCGCTGTGCCCGGGTACGAGCGCAGCCCGGCAACGATTTCCTCGACGGTGGCGCCGCCGGCGCCGGCAGCGCCGGTCGTGGCGACGAATCTCGCGCACTGATCCGATTCCATTATCAGCAGGAACTCGCCGCGCTGGCGCATGGCGGCTCGGGCGGCCCTGCCGCGTTCACTAAGATCCACCGGCGGCACGATGTCGCGGTAGACAACGGTGTCGGAGCGGTCGAGAACGATGTGGCAGGTCAGCGCATAGGCCGTTGCCGAGCAACTGAATGCGGCGACGACGGCGACCGAAAACACGGGATGACGCATGGCGAACCTCCGATAGAGTGTGCATCCTATGCCCGAAAGCGTGGCCCCGCAACGTCCGGCATCCGGCCATCCTGTGGCGCACCGCTCGTCAGCCCCCGGCAGCGCCGATCAGTCTCGCCGCCAGCCCGTCGAGATAGGCGGGAAACTTGTGGATGTCATTGTGACCGGCCCCTGGGACCACCAGCAGCTCCACCGGCGATCGTGCGAGCGCTTTGAGACGCTCGCTGTGGGCCAGCGGGATGAGCTTGTCGTCGCTGCCGTGGATCAACAGGATCGGGCATTTCACGTCGCCGATAATCGTGTCGGTGCGCAGCGGATACTTCAGGATCCACTCCGGCGCCCATGGATATGCCTGCCCCGCCGCGGCAGTGAGGCTGGTAAAAGGCGACACCAGTATCAACAGCCGCGGATTGACGTCGCGCGCGAGCGAGGCCGCCAGCGCGGTGCCGAGGGAGCGGCCGTAGATCACGATCGGCTGGTCGCGATAGAGCGGGGCCATCGCGTCGTAGGCAGCGCGCGCATCGTCATGCAGTTGTGCCTCGCTTTCGATGCGGCCGGTGCTTTTGCCGTAACCTCGATAGTCGATGATGAAGAGGTCGTAGTTGACGCGCCGATAGAAGTCCACACCGGTGGTCCACGTGACCAGGTTGCCGGCGTTGCCGTGCAGGAAGAACACGACGCCGCGCGGATGCGGCTGCTTGAAATGCAGCGCGTGCAGCGACGCACCCTGGACCGGGATCCACACTTCCTCAAATGGCTGGTCGAAATGGAAACGGTAGTCGGCCGGCAGTGTCGTCGCCGGCAGTATCAGCCGCGGCTGTGTCAGGTACAGCACGCCCAGCGCGCCGGCGTATCCGAACGCGACCAGCGCGGCGAGGATCACCGCAGCAGTACGCGCCCAGCGAGGCAGGAATTTCGCCATCGATTCGCTTATACGCGATAAATAGCTGCGTGGAAGAGCTGGCGCCTTCGATCCTGGCAGCGGATTGCACACACTGCCGGCGATGCCAAGAGCGTTGGCGCGCGATTCTTCGCGCACCCTGCACTGTCGACGCCGGGTTGCCTATGTTGCAGGGCCGAGCAACCTGGTCACTTGATATCCCGCGCTCGCGGCGACGCTGGTGACGAATGCGCCCCAGGCGATGTCGATCACGGACAGCGCCATCGGCCAGCTCTTGAGCGTTGCGAGATTGCTGAGATCGTACGTCGAGTAGGCCAGCGCGCCGAGCAGGGCGCCGAGCAGCGCCGCCTTGCCCAGCGACGCCGCGTCGAGCGCCGGCGCGATGCAGAAGATGACGATGCCCGCGGCGTAAAGCGCATAGAAGACTACGGCCGCGGACCAATTCGGCTGGGCAAGCAAGAGCCCGCCGAGCTGAGACTGGTAATAGTCCTTGGCGATCCATCCTAACCAGACAAAGTCACAGCAGCAGAACACGATCAACGTCGTCGCGTAAGCGACAAACATACGGGTCATGGAGTCCTCGAAAGGTTTGGTCGTTGGAAGGATGTTGATGCCCGCGCCAATCGGCCTGATGTCGGTCGCTGACTCGTGGATGCGCGAGGGCAATGCCGGCCTCGTGCAAAGTCAGCGCCAGGGTCAGACCGCCGATTCCGGCGCCTACGATAATCGCTTCCATGCCGAATGTTTTGGTCCGCGTACCAAGTTGGTTCTTTGCTGCGCCAGTTTATCGCATGGGCGCGACGATTCTGCACGCGGTCGCTGCTATTCCTCCAAAGCGCGCAATGTCATTTTGCAGAATTTACAGCGTCCGCTAACTTTCTGACGCCCCGCGCGAACTGCAGCCCACTCGTGCCAATGGCGATGGCGCGAGCGTGAGGGCTCCGTGAGTCTTGAATTTCGTAGCGTTTCCGTCGTTGCGTGGGCCACGACCGCGTCGCTTGGCGAAACGCCGCATGCGTTTGTCGGACATTGACCGACAAGATGATCATGGCCCGCGAATTGCTCCCACTCTTCATACAGCGAGGACGCGAGCCAGCGCGCCGGCTTGATTCAGTTGCATCCGGCCACCCGCAAGCATATTCACAGCCCAGTTGAGAGGAGGCACATGAAACCCATCGTACTTTCCAAACTTGTCGTGGGCGGAACGCTCGCGTTGCTGGCGTCGGCGTTATACGCTGGCGAGATCACCTTGTTCGAGCGCCAGGATTTTCAGGGACGGCGATTGACCATTCGCGGCACTATGCCGGACTTGGATCGCACCGATTTCAACGATCGGGCCGCGTCGGTCATCGTGCGCGACGGCGTCTGGGAAGTTTGCAGCGACGCGCAATTCAATGGCCAATGCGCGCGGCTGCAGCCGGGCGAGTATCCGGACCTGCAAGGCTCGCTTGATCGGTCGATTTCGTCGGTGCGGGAAGTGACGCAGGCGGCCTACGCGCCGCCGGCACCGGCTTACG
>DAIQRF010000064.1:0-8955 GCA_036786505.1 Casimicrobiaceae bacterium
ACAATCAGGCGCCGTGGTGGTCGGTGCCAGCTCCGGCAAGGAAATGCTGACCGCGCTGGGCGAATGCGGCCGCTATCCGGATCTGATCGTCGCCGACTACCGGCTGGGCGGCGGCACCTTGGGCACCGACGCCGTGGCGCTGCTGCGGCACGAGCTGGGGATGAATATTCCCGCGATGCTGATCAGCGGCGACTCCTCGACGGAAGCGATCTCGGCCATGCGCGCGTCATCTCTGCACGTGTTGCTGAAGCCAGTGTTGCCGCAGGAATTGCATCTGCTGGTCGAGAGGCTTCTGAGGCATGGTGATGAGGCGACGGCGGTCGAACACGCTGCTAGCAGAACGACATCGGGTCGACACCCCCAAAAAAAGCGCCTCGATGAGGAGGCGCTTGAGGACGGACCGAGTTCGGGATGACCGGTTAAGGTCGGGGGGTTAAACCCGGTCCGCGATTGCAGCTCGGATGCCAGCGGAGACGTTGGCCGGCATCCGGCAATGCATCTGCTTGGTTCCTTATGACAACAGCATTATCCCCGATTACCGCGGCGCTGCAACTGCCGTTCGTCGGCCGGTGCGCGAAGGGCGGCTCAAGGCACCTGTGCGCGGCGGGAGCGCTGCGCGCCACGATGCGGTCACCGCAAAAAAGAAAGCCAACTCCAGACTGAGGAGTTGGCTTGGAGGCGCCGGCCCCGGAAGACCGGCTGAGGACAATCGTCGGCCGCGACTCCCGGTCATCAACTGCCAGGAAGGCGATCGTGCATGCGCTGGCGAAACGCGTCCATGCGCGCCATCCTTGCATTGATGGCGTCGCGCACCGTTGCTTTCTGCTCGGCGGAAAAAGTGCCATAAAGCGCGAGCCACGCCGCACGAGCCTGCTTTCGCTGCGCGATGTTCTGCTCCTGCACTTGATCGGACAGTGAGGCGAGCGCCGCGAGATCCGGATCGGGCTTCGCGAGCTCAGCCCGGGTTGCCGCTTTGAGCTGCTGGAAATTGGCGCGCATGGCCTCGTGTACGGACTTGCTTTGCGCGGCCGCGGCGTCCCACTGTTGCTGCTGCGAGGTATTGAGATCGAGCTGTGCCTGAATCCGCTGCAGCATCGCCAGCGGGTCGTGCATCCCGTGTCCGGGTGCGTGAGCCCAAGCCTGCAACGCGACGCCGGCAAATCCCGCTGCGAAGAGGAGGGCATACAGTTTGCGTTTCATCGGTTAAACCTTTCGTTCAGAGATCAGGAGACAAAACCGCGCCGTTGGGCACGGCATGCATTTCGAACCATGGCCGCCTCTGTGCTGCAGCCATTGCCGCAGGCGGACGCTGGGTGACACTCTCGCGTCCATCACACACGGGCTCCCTGGTCCGATTATGACCATTTCGCCACGGCATCGTCTTGTCGTTGTGTAACCAATCGTTGCCCGCACCGGCGAGCGTTACAATTTGAGACAACGCCAGCCGCGATCTGCGATCTGGTCGACGCTACGATGGGGCGCGATGAAACAGGTCAATCCGAAAATTCTGGTGATCGATGACGATCCGCGACTGCGCGATCTGCTGGTCCGCTATCTGAGTGAACAGGGCTTTCAGGTGCAGGCGCTTGCCGACGCCAGAGATCTCGACAAGAAGCTGCAACGCGACCCGCCGCATCTACTGGTACTTGACCTCATGCTCCCCGGAGAAGACGGACTCGCCGTGTGCCGGCGCCTTCGGGCCTCCGGCGAAACGGTGCCGGTGATCATGCTTACCGCCAAGGGTGAAGACGTCGATCGCATCGTCGGCCTGGAAATGGGTGCTGACGACTACCTGCCAAAGCCCTTCAATCCGCGCGAGCTGGTTGCCCGCATCCACGCGGTGCTTCGCCGTCAGACCGAGCGGCTCGCGCCCGGCGCTCCGGCAGCCGATGGAAAGATTGCCTTTGGCCAGTATCGTCTGGACCTGAGCACGCGTGAGCTGATGCGCGGCGACGAGGCCGTTGCGTTGACAACCGGCGAGTTTGGTTTGCTGAAAGTGCTCGCGAGTCACCCTCGTCAGCCGCTGGCCCGCGAGAAGCTGATGCTGCTTGCCCGGGGCCGCGACCACGATGTGTTCGATCGCGCCATCGACGTCCAGGTATCGCGGCTGCGCAAGCTCATCGAAGCGGATCCTTCGTCGCCGCGTTACATCCAGACGGTGTGGGGCTTCGGCTATGTGTTCGTACCCGACGAGGCTCCCGACGCTGCGTCGACCAGCGACAAGGTCGGCACTTGACTCTCTGGCCGCGGTCGCTGTTCGGCCGCCTCGCGTTGTTGTTGCTGCTGGTCATACTGATCAGCCAGGCGACCGCGATCTTTCTCTTCCGTCAGGATCGCGCGGCCCTGCTCTCACGCCAGTTCGGCGACACCAAGATCGTTCAGCTCAAGGCATTGCGCGCCGGGCTCGCGACCGCGGACCCCAAATCGACCGCAGCCGCACTTGCCAGGTTCGGCGACGCGTATCAGGCACGTATCGTCCCGGACGAAGACCGCCGCTTCGTCGGCGGACCGCCCAAAAACCGTCTGCTGGTCGAACTGCTGGAGAGACTGAAGGCCGAACTGGGGCCGGAGACGGACCTGCGTATTCAACCGCGGCTGCAGCTTTTGTGGATCAAGCTGCAGGCCGGAGACCACGCCTACTGGGCCGGGTTTAAACTTCCGCGCCGTCCCGTGGACGAAGCCCAGTCGCGGGCGCTGGAATGGAGCCTGATCGCGCTCGCCGTGCTGCTCGCCAGCGCCTATTTTTTCGCTCGTTATCTCGCGCGTCCGCTGCGGCAGCTCAACGATGCCGTGGCCCATGTCGGCGACGGCAAGCTGCCGCCACCGCTGCCCGAGACCGGCCCTTCCGAAATCGCAAGCCTGAACCGCGGCTTCAACCAGATGCTCGCCAATCTGCGTCAAGCCGAGGAAGATCGCGCGCTGCTGCTCGCGGGCGTGTCGCACGATTTGCGAACGCCGCTGGCACGGCTGCGGCTCGGCATCGAGGTCGGTGCGCAGGATGCTTCGACGCACCAAGGAATGATTTCCGACATCGCCGAGATGGACAAGATCATCGGTCAGTTCCTCGAATTTGCGCGCGACAACCGCGAGGCGCCGCTGGAAATGCGGGAACTGAACGACATCGTCGCGTCGGCGATCGAGCGCTATCAGAAGGCCGGAAACGAAGTCCGCTTCAGCCGCGGCGAGCTGCCGCCGCTGCCGCTTCGCTCAACCGCGATGTCGCGGCTGATCGCCAACCTGATCGACAACGCGCTGCGTTATGGCGCTCCTCCGGTCGACGTCGTCACGCGCGCCGACGGCCGATCCGCGGTGCTCGAAGTTGCCGATCGTGGTCCGGGGATTGCGGCGGATCAGGTCGAGCGCCTGAAGCGGCCCTTCACGCGAGGCGAGCCTGCGCGCACGGGCGGTGCCGGCGCGGGACTCGGACTCGCGATTGTCGAACGCATTGCACGGCTTCACGGGGCGACGTTCGAGCTGCTGCCGCGCGAGGGTGGCGGCACATGCGCGCGCGTGAGCTTCGCCGGCCGCAAGACAGCTACCCATTCCTGATCAGCAGCACTGTCGCCAGCGCCACAATGCCTTCGCCGCGGCCGGCGAATCCCAACCCTTCGGTGGTCGTCGCCTTGACGTTGACTTGTTCGATGTCCGCGCCCAGGTCGGCCGCGATATTGGCGGTCATCTGCCGAAGGTAAGGAGCAAGCTTCGGGGCTTCGGCGACGACGGTGGCGTCGACATTGCCGAGCGAATAGCCTGCCGCGATGGCGCGCTGCCATACGGTGCGCAGCAGGGCTCGGCTGTCGGCGTCCTTGTAACGCGGGTCGGAATCCGGAAAATGCGCCCCGATGTCGCCCGCGCCCAGTGCACCGAGCAGCGCGTCGCAGATCGCGTGCAGCAGCGCGTCGGCGTCCGAGTGTCCCTGCAGCCCGCGCTCGAAAGGGATCGTCACGCCGCCCAGCACCAGATTCCGGCCGATGACGAGCGCGTGCACATCGATACCGTTGCCGATGCGAATGTCCATCATCAATCCCGCCGCCGCGCGGCGAGTATCGCCACCGCGAGCTCGAGGTCTTCGGGATACGTCACTTTGATGTTCGCCGGACTGCCCTGCACCAGCCGCGGCTTGAGTCCGAGCGCCTCCACCGCCTGCGCTTCGTCGGTAATCGCGGCAAGATCGGCCTGCCGCAACGCCTGGTTGAGAATCGCGTAGCGAAACATCTGCGGCGTCTGCGCGCACCACAATCCGGTCCGGGCCTCGGTGCCCGCGCAACGAAGTCCGGCGCCGGCCTCCGAGCGCTTCAAGGTGTCGGCAAGAGGAATGGCGAGCAAGCCGCCGATCGGCTCGTCTTCCAGCTCGTGCAGCAGCCGCTTGAGCGTTGCGACATCGATGCACGGGCGCGCCGCATCGTGAACGAGCACCCAATCCTCCGCCCCTGCCCGATCGCCGATCGCCGCCAGCCCGTTTCTCACCGACTCCGCGCGCGTGCGTCCGCCACAGCGCAGCGGAACGACTCCGGCGATCTCGCCGATGCGCTCGTCGTACAAGGTATCGTCGTCGGCAAGCACGACAAAGACCGTTTCCAGGACCGCCGATTCGTTCAGCGCGGCGATGGTGCGCGCGAGCAGCGGTGTTCCGGCAAGCAATACATATTGTTTCGGCTCGGGACCGCCGAAACGGGCGCTTGCTCCTGCAGCCGCGACCAGCGCAAAACGACGCGGTGTGGACGCCGATTTGGACACCCCGTGCATCAGCTTTTCCGCACCACCAGCAGCGCCGCCAGCGCGGCACGAATGGCGGCAGGCACCGGCGTCGGCCGCTGCGTCGAGCGTTCGACCCAGACGTGAACGAAGTAGCCCGTTGCCGCCGGCGCGTCCGCGCCGCGCTCGAACAATCCGATGTCGTAGGTCACCGAGGAATTGCCCAGCTTGGCGACGCGCAATCCGGCGTCGATAATCTGCGGAAACGATAGCGGCCGGTGAAAAAGACACCGCGTTTCGACGACCAGCCCCATCGCCGACCCGGCGCGAATATCGAGCCCGCCTTCATGAATCAGGTGTTCGTTCACCACGGTGTCGAAATACGAGTAATAGACGACGTTGTTGACGTGGCCGTAGGTATCGTTGTCCATCCACCGGGTGGGAATCGCCAGAAAATACCGATACTCCGCCCGGTAAGCTCGCGTTGCCTGGATCATGAGCGGGTGCGCAGGCGCGCGTCAAAAATCTCCACCCAGTGACGCACCGGCCGCTGCGTGCCGGTCGCGAGATGGTTGAGGCAGCCGATGTTCGCGGTTGCGATCAGGTCAGGCGCCGACGCTTCGAGCGCCGCCAGCTTGTTGACCTTCAGTTGCTGCGACAGCTCGGGCTGCAGGATCGAATACGTTCCCGCGGAGCCGCAACAAAGGTGTCCGTCCGCGACCGGCGCGAGCTCCAGGCCAATCGCCTCGAGAATCTCCTCGACCCGTCCGTTGATCTGCTGCCCGTGCTGCAATGTGCACGGTGAGTGAAAAGCGACCCGCTGCGGACCGTGGTCCATCGCCACCAGCGGCGCGAAGCGTTTCCATTCGCCCGCGATCACTTCGACCGGATCGCGCGCGAGCTGACCTACTCTGCGTGCCTTGTCGGCGTATTGCGGATCGTCGCGCAGCAGATGTCCGTAATCCTTGACGGTCACACCGCACCCGCTCGCGGTGACGACGATCGCCTCCGCGCTCTTCTCGATATGGGGCCACCAGGCGTCGATGTTCCGGCGCGCGAAAGTCGATGCTTCCTCGCGCGCGCCAAGGTGTTCGCCGATAGCGCCGCAGCATCCGCCGCCGGAGGCGCGAACCAGCGAGATATCCACGCGATCGAGCACGCGGGCCAGCGCCGCGTCGATATTCGGCGCCAGCACCGGCTGCACGCAACCGGTGAGCGCGAGCATTTTCCGCGCATGGCGCGGCCGCGGCCAGGGTTTCGCCGCGCGCACCGGCGGCACCTTGGCCGCGAGCGACGCCGGCAAGAGCGGCCGCGCCAGCCTGCCTGCGCCGAGCGCGACGGCGAACAGCGAGCGATGACTCAAGCCCTTGCGCAACAGCCAGCGCCGGACGCGCTCAGCGGCCGGTCGTCGGACTTTTTCGTCGACCACCCGGCGTCCGATATCGACCAGCCTGCCGAAGCGCACGCCGGAGGGACACACGGTTTCGCAAGCACGGCAGGTCAGACAACGGTCCAGATGGAGCTGCGTCTTGGCGGTGACGTCCGCTCCTTCGAGCACCTGTTTGATCAGATAAATGCGCCCGCGCGGACCGTCGAGCTCGTCGCCGAGCAATTGGTATGTAGGACAGGTCGCGGTGCAGAACCCGCAATGAACGCAGGCGCGCAGAATCGCGTCCGCATCACGTCCGTCCGCGGTGTCCCTGATGAAGTCGGCCAGGCGGGTTTCCACGCCTCAGAACTCCGCGTACATGCGACGACGGTTGAAGATCCCGACCGGGTCGAGCGCCGCCTTGAGCCGCTGATGCAGCGCAAGCAACGGCGGCGCAAGCGCCTGGAACGCTCCCGCGGACTTGTCCGCCGCTCGAAAGAGCGTCGCGTGGCCACCATGAGCCTTCGCCCACGTGCGAAGGCGCTGCGCGCAATCCTCGGGCGCCGCGCATATCCAGCGCAGAGCACCTCCCCATTCGATCATCTGTTCGCTGCCGAGATCGGCATAAGGTGCGGTGGAACGTACCGACAGCCGCCACAACGGCGCGCTGCACGCCACCTGAAAGAAAGCATGCTGCTGCTCGCGTATGGCGCGCCAGAATGCCGGAGTGTCTTGCGTTTCCTCGCCTCCGAGGCGACGCTGGGCGGCGCTTACGGCGCTGGCAGCGCCTGACAGGCGCACGTAGAGCTTGTCCCCGAACCAGCAGCTTGCCGACAGCGGCAACGGCGACGCGCCCCACTCGTTGAGCTTGCGCAGCGCGTCGTCGACCGGCAGCTCGAAGGCAAGCGTCGTCTCTGCCCGCGGCAAGGGCATGCACTTCAAAGACGCTTCGAGGATGATGCCGAGGGTGCCCAGCGAGCCGGCGATGAGTCGCGAGACATCGAACCCGGCCACATTCTTCATGACCCGGCCGCCAAACGAAAGGTCGTCGCCCCGAGCGTCAAGCAACCTCACGCCGAGCATGTGATCGCGCACCGCGCCTCCATGCGGGCGCCGGGGGCCGGACAAGCCGGCCGCGATGCAACCTCCGAGCGTTGCGTCGGCGCCAAAATGCGGCGGTTCGAACGCCAGCATCTGGCCGCGCTCGGCGAGTGCGTGTTCGATTTCCGTGAGCCGCGTGCCGCAGCGGGCGGTAATGACCAACTCGGTCGGATCATAATCGTTGATGCCCGAATACGCGCTGGTTCCGAATACAGTACCCACGAGCTGATGGCCGTAGAAATCCTTACTGCCCCCGCCGACGATGCGCAATGGCTCGTTGCCGGCCGCAGCGGCGCGTACGCGATCGCGCCAGGCACCGATAAGGTCGCTCATTCGCAGCGCATTCCGGTCACGGCTGCTGTCCCTGCGTCGCTGGAGCATCGAACCGGGAGCGCAGCGACCAGGTCGAGGAGTTCTTGTTGCCGATGTAAAGCGTAGACATGCGCGGGTCACGCGCTCCATGGCCAAGGGCAGTCGCTGGCGGTCGCCGATCCGAGCGACGTGCTTGCACCGGTACCCGTCACAGCGGGACCGTCTTGCCGGGGTTCATGATGTCGCGCGGGTCGAGCGCGCGCTTGATCATCCGCATCAAATCGACCGCTTCGCCGTGCTCCTGCGCCAGAACGTCCAGCTTGTGCCAGCCGATGCCGTGCTCGCCGGTGCATGTGCCGCCCATCGAGATGGCGCGCATGCTGACGCCTTTGGCCAGCGCCTCGGCGCGTTCGCGTTGCGCGGGATCGGCAGCGTCGAAAAGAACGACGAGATGAAAATTACCGTCGCCGACGTGCCCTAGAATTGGCGCCGTCAGACCGCTCTTTTCGACGTCGACCTTGGTTTCGAGGATGCAGTCGGCCAGTCTCGATATTGGAACGCAGGCATCGGTGGCGAAACTGGTCATGCCCGGTTTGAATGCCAGCGCGGCGTAGTACGCGTCGTGGCGGGCCTTCCACAGGCGCGTCCGGTCCTCGGTTTTCGTCGCCCACTGATAGGCGCTGCCGCCAAATTCGTCGCTGGCGGCCTGCATCGCCGCCGATTGCTCGCGCACGCCGGCCTCCGAGCCGTGAAATTCGAAGAACAGCGTCGGCTTGGCGGCAAAACCCTCGAGCTTCGAGTAACGGATGCTCGCTTCCATCTGGACCTCGTCCAGCAACTCGATGCGCGCCACGCTGATTCCGGTCTGCATGGCGATGATGACGGTATTGACCGCGCTGGCAAGATCGGGAAACTGGCAGACCGCCGCTTGAATCGCCTCGGGAACTCCGTACAGGCGCAGCTGGATTTCGGTGATGACGCCGAGCGTCCCCTCCGCGCCGACAAACAACCGCGTCAGGTCATAGCCGGCACTGGACTTGCGTGCGCGTCCGCCGGTCTTGACGATGCGCCCGTCTGCCGTCACCACTGTCAGCCCGAGCACATTCTCGCGCATCGTCCCGTAGCGAACCGCATTGGTGCCCGAGGCGCGTGTCGCGGCCATGCCGCCGATGGTGGCATTGGCGCCCGGATCGATCGGAAAAAAGAGTCCCGTCCCTTTAAGCTCCGCATTTACCTGCTCGCGGGTGACGCCGGCCTGGACGCGGCAGTCGAGATCCTCGGCATTGACTTCGAGCACGCGGTTCATCTGCGACAGGTCGACGCAGACGCCGCCGTAGAGCGCGGCGACGTGTCCTTCGAGCGAGGTGCCGACGCCGAAGGCAATCACCGGCACGCGAGCGAGATGGCACAGCCGCACGATCGAGGCAACCTCTTCGTTCGAGTGAGGGAACACGACGACGTCGGGCAGCGCGGCGTCG
>DAIQRF010000065.1:0-8918 GCA_036786505.1 Casimicrobiaceae bacterium
GCACCCCCTGTGCGGTGTCACAGACCACGCCGCAGGCAAAGGAGTATAGGGTCACCGGATATCGTTCCTGCGCCTGCTGAGTGGCAAAAGACAGATCGCTGGTTTCGATGCTGTTGATGCCGATCCGCTTGGCTTGCGCATCCTTGGCCGTCGGCGGCGGCGGCTTGTCCGAGTAGACGACGCGGCCGTCGACGTCGATGTAGCGATACACCTGCACTTGCGCTGCGGCGAGGCCGGAAATCAGGAGCAGCAGGGCAAACGCGGTCAGGGAACGCGCGGGAATGGATGCGGTAATCATCTCGCCCTCCTCGGCGGTATTATGACGCCAACATACCATTATGCCGTAACAAAGCGTCAATTTGTGGAGCCCGGCCGCGAAAGGCGATAAACGACTCCAGCGCGGGCCGGCTGCCCCCGCGGGCGAGCACCTCGTCCCGGAACCTGGCACCCGCCGCCGGTGACAGTACGCCTTGTTCCTCGAACAAGCTGTAGGCGTCAGCCGAAAGCACCTCGGCCCACTTGTAGCTGTAATAGCCCGCGGCGTAACCGCCGGCGAAAACGTGGCTGAATCCGTGCGGGAGGCTCCTATCCTCCGCCGGCCGCGGAACGACCGCGACTTCGCGCCGGATCGTCCGTACCAGCTCGAGCGCGGACCCGGCGTTCGCATCGAAATCATGATGCAGATGCATGTCGAACAGTGCGAATTCGAGCTGGCGCACGGTTTCCATGCCGCTCTGGAAATTTTTCGCCGCGCGCATCTTGTCGAACAGGGGACGCGGCAGCGGCTCACCGGTGTCCACATGGGCGCTCATGTGCTTCAGTACTTCCCACTCCCAGCAGAAATTCTCCATGAATTGGCTCGGCAGCTCGATCGCGTCCCATTCCACGCCTTCGAGCCCCGAGAGTCCCGGCACGTCGACCTCTGTCAGCAGCAGATTGAGAGCGTGTCCGAACTCATGAAACAGCGTCGTCGCCTCGTCGTGCGTAAACAGCGCAGGCTTGTCATTGACCGGCGCGGAAAAGTTGCAGATGAGAAGCGCGACGGGATGCTGCAGCTTCGCGCCATATCGGCGGCGATTGATCGCGTCGTCCATCCATGCACCGCCGCGCTTCGCCGCGCGCGCATACAAGTCGAGATAGAACTGGCCCACCGTGGCGCCTTCGCGATCGAGGACGTCGAAAAACCGCACGCTCGGATGCCAGGCCGGCGCGCTCGACGCGCGTATCGTGACGCCGAAGATCGTCTCGACCACGCGAAACATGCCCACAAGCACGCGGTCCTCCGGAAAGTAGGCTTTTAGCTCCTGGTCCGAGAAGCTGTAATGCTCCTCGCGCAGCTTTTCCGAGGCATAGGAGATGTCCCACGCCGCAAGCTCGGACAGACCGAGCCGATCGCGCGCGAATGCGCGCAACTCGATCATGTCGCGCTCGGCGAATGGCTTCGCTTTGTTGCCGAGATCGCGCAGGAACGTGAGCACCTCGGCCGGGTCGCGCGCCATTTTCGGCACCAGCGAAACTTCGGCATAGCTCTTGTAGCCCAGCAGCGCGGCGCTTTCCCGACGAAGCGCCACGATGCGATCGACGAGCGCGCTGTTATCCCAATCGGCCTTGCCGAACTCGCTCGCCCGCGTCGCGTACGCACGGTATAGCGTTTCCCGCAGGCTTCGGTCGTCCGCGTGTTGCATGACCGGGTGGTGGCAGGGCGCGTGCAAGGTCAGCTTCCAGCCCGGCTTGTTGTCCTCTTCCGCCGCCTTCTTCGCGGTCGCCAGAACATCGGCCGGAATGCCGGAGAGCTTCGCCACATCGTCGATGAACAGACCGTAGTCGTTGGTCGCGTCGAGCACGTTGTCCTCAAAGCGGGAAGACAGTTGCGAGAGCTCTTCTTCGATCGCCTTGAACCGCGCCTTCTTGTCGTCGGGCAATTCGGCGCCCGAAAGCCGGAAGTCGCGCAAGGTGTTGCCGATCAGTTTTTTGCGGGCCGCATCGAGCAATGCGTAGCCCGGCGCGTCAGCCAGCGCGCGGTAGCGGCTGAAAAGCCGTTCGTCCTGTCCGAGATCGGTATGGAAAGACGTCACTTTCGGCAGGTTGGCGTTATAGGCCTCGCGCAGCGCGGGCGTGTTGACCACGGCATTCAAATGCGCGACCTGTCCCCATGAGCGCCCGAGGCGATCAAGTGTATCGGCCAGCGGCTGCACAAAGTTGTCCCAGCTCGGGGCCTCGGTGCGCGTCGCGGCGCGTTCGATGGTCGCGCGCGCGTCGGCGATCAAGGCGTCGACGGCAGGGCCGACATGCTCCGGGCCGATTTCCGCAAAACGCGGCAGGCCGGAAAAGTCGAGCAGGGGATTGGCGGTCAGCGAGGCCGTGTCGGCGTTCATCTGGTCTCTCTTGGAAGATCGTTGCCGAGAAGTTGCGAGTCGAGGCTGGCGAGCTCCGCGGCGGTGCCCACATTGGCCCAGCGGCCGACAAAGAGCTCGCCGCTTGCCCAGCCGCGCGCGATCCAGTCGCGCCAGAACGGAAGCATTTTGAGCTTCTTGCCGCGTGGCAGGTCCCGAAACAGCGAGGTGCGGTACAAGGCAATGTTGCCGAAGGTCGCGCGCTCCGCGTCGTTGCTCCCGCTCGGCGTCAGGCGATCGCGGGTCAGTACGAAATCGCCGCCGGGATGATACGCGGGATTGGGGACCATCACCATGTGCAGGTGCGGCGCCTGATCCGTCGCGGCCATGCGGCCGGCGCGCGCGAGCAGCGACGCGTAGTCATAATCGGCATGGATGTCGCCACTGACGACCAGCACCAGTCCGTCACCGAGCAGCGGCAGCGCGGTGGCGATCCCGCCCGCGACTTCCAGCGGCTCGACTTCGCGGGAATAGCGAATGGTCGCGCCGAATTGCCGGCCGTCGCCGAGCGTCGTTTCGATGATGCCGCCGAGGTGGGCGACGTTGATGACAATCTGCGCGAATCCGGCGGCGACCAGGCGCTCGATCTGCCACACGACGAGTGACTTGCCGCCCGCCCTGAGCAGCGGCTTGGGGAGCGCGTCGGAAAACGGACGCATGCGCTCGCCGCGGCCTGCCGCGAGGATCATCGCTATCATGAACAGGTCAGAAGCTGTAACCGATGGCGGGCTGTCGCGCCTCGAGCTCGTCGAGTAGGCGCAGCAATGGCGACAGCTCATCATAGCGGGAGCTCGCGTCACGCACATAGCGCATGACCCGCGGCATGTCCCTGAGGTACGCGTCCTTGCCGTCGCGATGATAGAGGCGTGCGAAGATGCCCAGCACCTTGAGCTGCCGTTGCACGCCCATCCATTCGAAATCGCGCCAGAACGCGCCGAAATCTGACCCGACCGGAAGCCCTGCCGCCCGCGCGCGCTGCCAGTAGCGTGCCGCCCAGTCGATCTGCAGTGCTTCGTCCCAATCGACGTAAGCGTCGCGCAGCAGCGAGACGAGGTCGTAGGTGATCGGCCCGTACACCGCATCCTGAAAATCGAGCACGCCCGGGTTCGGGTCGGAAACCATCAGGTTGCGCGAATGGTAATCGCGATGGACATACACCTGCGCCTGCGCGAGGTTGTTGTCGAGAATGCGCCGGAACATGTTGCTCAAGGTGTTGCGCTGCGCCTGGTCGAGCGTAACGCCGAGGTACCTGGCGATGTACCAATCCGGAAACAGATCCAGTTCGCGGCGCAGCAGCGTTTCGTCGTAGGGTGGAAGCAGCCCTTGCCTGCTCGCGAGCTGCCAGCGAATCAGCGCCGTGCAGGCATCGCCATAAAGCGCCGGCGCGCTGGCTTCGGTCAGTGCGGAAAGGTAGGTTTGCGTGCCCAGATCGCTCAACAAAAGGAAGCCTTGGTCGAGCGCTTCGGCAAAGATCGCGGGCGAATGCACTTCCGCGCCAGCCAGCATGCGCGCCACCGTGACGAAGGGGCGGCAGTCCTCGTGCGAGGGTGGAGCGTCCATTGCAATCAGCGTCCGGACTGCCGCTCCGCCATTGGTCAGCGAGTGCTCGCCGGTCAGCGTTATCCTGAAGTATCTGCGAAAACTTGCATCGGCCGATGCGGGCTCGATCGAGCGCGTCGGCAGCGGCAGGACGCGGCCGAGCCATGCGCACAGCGCGTCGAATCGCACATCGGACGTCATGCGGCAAGGGGCAAAGAAAGAGGGGCCGGCGAGACAGGTAGAATGAGCGCATTTTAGCATCGGCTGACATCGTCTTTCTCATGGATCACCGCGCTTCAACCGTCGGGTTGTCACTGTTGCTCCTGCAAGGCGTCGTCTGTGCGCAGACGCCTTCAGCGGACAGTTCCGACGCGCCGCCGCGGCTCAAGGTTGCACCGATGCTGGTGCCTCCTCCGCCCAAAGCGCTGAGGCCGGGCCTAGGATCGGAGCGAGACGCCGTGTACCTTCGCGCGGATCTGCTCGAAGGAGTAAGTGAGAAATGGATTCAGAGTTCGGGCAAGGTCGAGCTGCGCACGCGCCGGCAGACGGTGCTCGCCGACTGGCTGCACTACGATCTTGCGACGGAGGAGTTCTGGGCCAAGGGCAACGTGCTGCTACGGCGGGGCGTCGATTGGATCACCGGCCCCGAGGCCAAGTTCAAGCGCGGCGACGAAACCGGGTTTTTCCACCAGCCCCAATTTCACATTGGTGACAACGCGTCGCGCGGCGACGCCAAGGAATTGCTTTTCCTCGGTGAGAATCGCTACCAGATCAAGGATATGCGCTACACGACCTGCGTCGCGGGCAACGACGATTGGTACCTTACCTCGCGCGAAGTCGACCTGGATCGCTCACGCCTGGTTGGAACGGCGCGCAACGCGAGCATCATCTTCAAGGGCGTGCCGATACTCTATTCTCCGTATCTCGACTTTCCGCTGTCGAACGAGCGCAAATCCGGATTTCTGTCGCCGGTCTTCGGCTCGACCAGCAGCCGCGGGATCGAAATGTCGCTGCCGTATTATTTCAATTTGGCGCCGAATTACGACGCAACGCTGACACCGCGGGTGATGACGCGACGCGGGCTGCAAATCAGCGGCCAGACGCGGTACCTTTTTGCTGACATCGCGGGCGAGGCCGATGTCGAAGTGCTGCCCGACCGCGTTACCGGGACCAATCGCTACGGATTGTCCTGGAAACACAACCAGAATTTTGGCTTCCTGCCGGGGCTCGCCGGCTATGTCAACGTGCAGAAGGTGTCCGACGACGCCTACTTCACCGATCTCTCCGATCGTCTTGTGGTGACCTCGCAGTCGACGCTGCCGCGTGAGGCGGGACTGGTCTACAACCGCGGACCCTTTTCATTGCTGACCCGGATCCAGACGTTCCAGACGCTCCAGGATCCCGCCAATCCGATCATGCCGCCGTATTTTCGCGAACCGCAACTGCTGATGACGATGAGCCCCGTCGAGTGGAAGGGGCTCGATTTCCAGGCCAACGGCGAGTACGTGAGATTCCGCCAGCCCGCGCTCGTGACCGGCGACCGATCGGTGTTGTACCCGAGTGCGACGTGGTCACAGCGCGGCAACGCGTGGTTCGTCAGCGCGCGCACCGGCCTGCACATGACGCACTACGATTTCGACGACACGGCGCTTCCCGAGCCACATCTGAATCGCGTGATCCCGATCAGCAGCGTCGACAGCGGCCTGGTATTCGAGCGAGACGCGAATCTGTTCGGCAAGGCATTTACGCAGACTCTCGAGCCACGCGCCTACTACGTCTACATTCCATATCGCCGGCAGGATCAGATACCGCCCTTTGACACCGCGATCGACGACTTCAATTTTTCGCAACTCTTCACCGAGAACCGGTATCTTGGAAGCGATCGCGTCGGCGACGCGAATCAGCTGACACTGGCCGCGGTAACGCGGCTGCTCGATCCACAGACGGGCGAGGAGAAGATGCGCTTTGCGATCGGGCAGCGCTATTATTTTCAGACCCAGCGCGTGACGCTGACCGAGGCGCCGCGCACCGCCAACACCTCGGACCTGCTGCTATCGGGCGAGGGGCGTTTGGCGGACGCGTGGTCGGCCGCCGGCGCAATCGAATACAACCTCAATCATCCGCAGACCGAGCGTCTCGACCTCGGCGTGCGCTGGCAGCCGGGGCCGGGGCGCGTGCTCAACGCAAGCTACCGTTACATCCGCCAGCAAGTCGGTCCGACCGGAAATACCTCTCAGTTGAAGCAGGTGGATTTTTCCGGGCAATGGCCGTTCCTGAATAGCTGGTCGGCGATCGGGCGCTGGAACTATTCGCTGGTCGACGGCAAGACGCTGGAGGGTGTCGTGGGCATCGAGTACAATGGCGGGTGTTGGGCGTTTCGCATCGTCGGTCAGCGGTTGACGACGACGACGCAGCAGGCCAGCAAGTCCGTGTTCGTGCAGTTCGAGCTGAACGGACTCGCGCGCCTCGGCACCAACCCGATCGATGTCCTCAAGCGCAGCGTTCCCGGCTATCTGACCGTCACCGACCCGGCCCTGCGGCCAGCCGGCACCACGGCGAGCGATTATTTTCCAGAGTTCTAGAAGGTCACCGCGATGGCATTTCGTAATCTATTCACGGCAGGATTCGCGCTGGCGTCCGCCTGCGCGCTGGCGCAGCCGAGTGCGACGACGCAGAATCGCGTCGTCAACGTCGACCGGGTGGTTGCGGTCATCAACGACGAGGCCATCACCCAATACGATCTCGAAGACGCCAAACGCATCGTCTTGCGGCAACTCAAGCAGCAGAACGTGCAGCCGCCGGCGCCGGACGTTCTCGACAAGCAGGTACTCGAGCGCATGTTGACCGAGCGTTCGCTGCTTCAGTTGGCCAAGGAAAGCGGCGTTCGCGTCGACGATACGCAGATCGAGCGCGCAATCCTGCGCATCGCGCAGGATAACAAGCTTTCCGCCGAAGATTTTCGCAAGGCGCTGGCGAAGGAGAACATCTCCTATCCCAAGTATCGCGAGGACATTCGCAACGAGCTTACGGTACAGCGCCTGCGCGAACGCGAGGTCGATAGCAAGATCACGGTAAGCGACGCTGAAGTCGATCAGTACCTGGCGACGCTCAAGGCACAAAACGGCGGTGAAGCCGAATACAAGCTGGCCCATATTCTGGTGATGGTGCCCGAGCAGGCAAGCGCGGAGCAGATCGACGCCAAAAAGCGGCGCGCGGAAGACGCGCTGCGCGCGCTGAAGAGCGGCGCCGATTTCGCCCAGGTCGCGGCGGGATTTTCTGACGCGGGCGATGCGCTGACCGGCGGCAATCTCGGCTGGCGCTCGGGCGCGCGCCTGCCGACGGTATTCAGCCACGAGGTCCGGGCGATGAAGGTCGGCCAGATTTCGGCGATTACGCGCAGCGCGGCCGGATTTCATATCGTCAAGCTGCTCGACAAACGCAGCCATAACGAGCCGACCGTGGTCGATCAGACGCACGCGCGACACATACTCGTACGCGTCAACGAAATCGTTTCCGAATCCGACGCCAAGGCCAAGATCGACCGTCTCAAAGAGCGGATCGATTCGGGGGCGAAGTTCGAGGAATTGGCGAAGCTCAATTCCGAGGACACGACCTCTGCCAAAGGCGGTGACCTTGGCTGGCTCAATCCAGGCGATACCGTTCCGGAATTCGACGAGGCGATGAAGAAGCTGCAGCCGAATCAGGTTTCCGCTCCGGTGCGCACGCCTTTTGGCTGGCACCTGATCCAGGTGCTCGAGCGGCGGCGGCAGGATATCACCGGCGCCCGCGAGCGTTCCGAAGCGCAGGTGGCAATCCGCCAGCGCAAGGCGGACGAGGCGTATCAGGACTGGGTGCGCCAGGTCCGCGATCGCGCCTACGTCGAGATTCGCCTCGATGATCGATAGTTTTCTTTGCCGCCTCGCGCAGCGGCAATGAACCTCGGCGAAGTCTTCGCCGAGCCGCTGGTCAGACTGGACGCCGCGGACCCCGCGCTGGACGGGATTCAGACTCCCCGGAGTGCGCTCGGCGCGGTCAAGATCGGCGTCACCGCGCAATTTCTCGAGCGCGCCGATGAGTATCACCGCAATTACCTGAACGTCGACTATTGGCGCTTCCTGCTGGGAAGGGCATTCCAGGCGATCGGCGAAATCCACGATCCGTCGTTGATCATCGACATCGGATCGGGCTCTGGAAACTCGGTCATCCCGCTGGCCGACCGCTTCCCCCGCGCGAACATCGTCGCCACCGACATCAGCCCGCAGTTGCTCGCCATCCTGCGCGATTTTTTGAACAAGCGAGACGATGCAAAAAAGAGCGAAGACGGTGAAGGGCGATTCGCGCTGGTCTGCGTCGATGCCGCCGGCGCCAACTACCTTCCGGGCGTCGCCGACCTTGCCGTCGGGGCCGCGATCCTGCATCACATTGTCGATCCCGCCAAGGTGCTCGCGTCGTGTCATCGCGCGCTCAAACCCGGCGGCTGGGCGATTTTCTTCGAGCCGTTCGAAGCCGGCAATACGATCGTGAGGATGACCTACGAGCGCATTCTGGCTCGCGCGTCGGCGTCGGAGACCGCAACCGACGCTCTGCGACTGCTGCAACGCATGGTCGCCGATTACACGGTCCGCCAGCGCGCAAAATCGGACCCTGTTTTTCTCGGGCTGGACGACAAGTGGATGTTCACCCGCACTTACTTCGAGCGCATCCGGGACCAACAGGGATGGGCCGAGCTCGTGACCTACGCGCTCAATGTCTGCCCGACGATGCTGCGCAACCAGGCCGAAGTTCACCTCAAGCTCGGCGCGCAGTTGCTTCCCTCCGCGCTGCCGGATTGGGCGTGGACGATCATCGACCAAACGGATGCGGCGATCTCCGACGATTTGCGGCAGGAATGGGCGCAGGAGGCCGCGGTGTTGTTTCGCAAGGCGGGGCACGCCTGAGCAGGCTGCGCCGTACACTGCTGCGTATTTCTCAGCGCTTCGGCGACGA
>DAIQRF010000066.1:0-8914 GCA_036786505.1 Casimicrobiaceae bacterium
GGCCTGCGGCTCGATCTTGACGACGTACGCGCGAATGCGATCGCCTACCCGCAGATTCTCTTTCGGGATGATCTGGTCGCGCGCGATCATGCCCTCGATGCGGCCCGACTCGATGATCACGTTGCCGCGCTCGATGCGCTTGACGGTCCCGGTCAGCAGGTTGTCCTTGCGCTCGAGAAAGTCGTTGAGGATCTGCTCGCGCTCGGCGTCGCGGATTTTCTGCACGATGACCTGCTTCGCCGCCTGCGCGCCGATGCGCCCGAAATCCACCGGCTCCAGCGGCTCCTCGACCACGTCGCCGAGCTCGAGCTCGGGGTCGCGCTCGGCAGCGTCGGTGATCGCGATCTGGTGCGCCGGCTCCTCGTGCTCCTCGTCGGGCACGACCGTCCAGCGGCGGAACGACTCGTAGTCGCCGGTCTCGCGATCGATCGCCACGCGCGCGTCGATATCCTGCGTGAAGCGCTTCTTGGTGGCGGACGCGAGCGCCGACTCCAGCGCGGTAAAGACGATTTCCTTCGGGACATTCTTTTCGCGCGCCAGCGCGTCAACGAGCAGCAGCAACTCGCGATTCATCCTGTGCTTCTCCGCTTTATCATCGGCAGCGGGAACGGGCTGTTTCGTCTTGACTTTCTGCACTTTTTCCTCGGAACCGCTCGCGCGTTTTTTCATTTTGTGCTTCTCCACTCTATCCTCGGCACCAGCCGCGCCTTGTCGATGTTGACAAGGGGGATCGCGCGCCTGCCCGTTTCTGTTTCCACGACAACCGCGTCGCCGTCCAGTCCGCGCAGCACGCCTTTCATTCGCTTGGCATTGTCCACGCTCTCGCGCAGCGTCAGCTTCACTTCCTCACCGGCGAAGCGAGCGAAATCGGCGGCTTTCTTGAGCGCGCGGTCGAGTCCCGGTGAAGAGACTTCCAGCCGTTCGTACAGAATATTCTCCACCGCGAACAGGTGCGTGAGGTGAGTCGACACCTTGGCGCAATCCTCGACGTCTACCCCCTGCGGCTTGTCGATGAAAACGCGCACCAACCCGCTCCTCGGCGACTGGTCCCAATCGACCAGCTCGTAGCCCAGGGGGGGCACCGTGCGCTCCAGTATCTCGCCCAGATTCACGCCAATTCACGCTTATTTGCGCTTCGTTACGTTGAACGCCAAAACCGAAAAAGCAAAAAAAAATGGGCTGTCGAGCCCATTTCTTATCTTTACCGCTGTAGCGATTATAGCTAAAAACCGCCCGGATTTGAAGGGGATTGGCGCTGTTCCGACAGATTGCATGGCCCGCCGCCGAGCCCCCGGCGACCGGGCGTGGGTCGATTCCGCGCCGAATGACGCGGTTCCGGGCCGAAACCCTCCTTGTCCTGGGGGAGAACGGGAACCCAGGCGCCGCAGTCGCTGCCTATAGCTCGAGCGCCACAACATTCCGGGGCTGCGCCAAAGTCGCGCAGCCCCGATCTGCGGAAGCGGGAGGCTTCACATGGCGAAAAAACTTCACGGCCTAATGCGGTCGTACCGGCCGTCGTACCTGCCGTCGTACCGGCCGTCTCGCCATTCCACGCGACATACATCCACCCCGCGGGGCGCCTTTTTCGGTTCCATCATGCTGCTACTCGCCGCGGGGTGCGCACAGGAAACGACAAAATCACCCTTGCCGGTGACGCCACCCGAAGACCGGGCGAGCGCTCCGGTCGTCCGGCGTCCGCTCCCCGCGACGCCGATTCCGACACCGCCCGCGACGCCCCCCGGGATCCTGGTTCCCGCTCCCGCGCCGGCGATCGTGCTGCCGCCCAAAGCGCAATACGTGTGCGTCACCGAAGCGGCCGGCCAGCGACAGCAGACGGTCATAGAATTCTCACCGAAAGTGGCGGCACTCTGCCTCAAGCACCCCGAGATGGGTCCCTGCCAATACGAGCGCAATGGGTGCCGCCGCAGCGGCGGGCGCGTGTTTGCCGCTGAGGGCAAGGAGATCACCATGGCCACCGAAGCCGAGTACGACAAGAAGGTGATCCGGATCAGGCTGAAGTCGAATTAGATACGCTTGCACCTCTGACTGCCGCCTGCCGCCAAACGGGCTTTCACGCCCGCCTCGGATATGCTGAATGCATAACCGGCGGCGGCCGCGCAGTCGCGGCGCGTTGCGCTGCCCGACGATCTAGCCGACGAAGCGCGCCGGCGACGATCTGTGGGGCGCAGTTTTCTGCCCCGGCGCTTTCAGTCTGCCATCGAGCGGGAGTACCTCCACTCGATCCGCAGCGCTATCCTTGCCCCATAAACTGCGTACCGCCGCCGCTGATTCGCGGTATACCAGAGCATGAGCCACGCCGGTCCTCTTGCACGCGTCGCCAATGAATCGCTGCGCTATGCGGCACGAGGACCGCATGTACTCGCACTGGCTGCGCCGGCGCCGGGGATAGCGCTCTGGTTGTGCGATCTCGATCGCGCCTTCACTGACGTTGCGGCCTTTTCACCAATGCTCTCGGCGCAGGAACACGCACGCGCCGAGCGTTTCGGAAACGCCCTCCTGCGCCAACGCTGGATCGCGGGCCGGGCGACGCTGCGATCATTGTTGGGCGACGCGCTCAGGCTCGATCCTGCCGAAGTTCACCTGCGGCGCGGTGTTCGCGGTCGTCCCGAGCTTGACGGCGACTGCGCGGTCGATTTCAACGTCTCGCATACCGGCGACACGGCACTGATCGCGATCGCCACCGGCACGCAGGACGGAACGCGCATCGGTATTGACATCGAGCGCGAGGACCGCCGCGTCAACGACGATGGACTTGCGCGCAAATTTCTGACCGAGCGCGAGCGTGCCGAGATTGCACTGCTGGCATCGGGCGCCCGCCGCCTACGCTTCCTCCAGCTATGGACCTGCAAAGAAGCGATGAGCAAGGCAACCGGCGACGCGTTGTCTGCGCCGTTTCGGCACATGGACGTCACGCTCGACGGCCACCCGCGGCTGGTCGCTGGCCCCATGCCTTACGCACCTGCAGCGTGGCAGCTCGTCGCTGCCGCCACCCCGCCCGGCTTGATCGCAACCTTGGCCATCTGGCGTCAGCCGTAGGACAAGCGGGCCACATCAGCAAGCGCCGGCGCGCAGGCGTCAGTTCGCCGACGCCCTTGCGTACTTCCACTTCTTTTGCAACCAGAGCCAATCCGCCGGACTGTCACGGATGTCCTGCTCGAGACTGCGCGCGTAACGTTCGACGATCAGCGTATCGGCACCGTCGCCGTAGGGCGGCGCGCCGATCTCCGATAGCCGCACCGAGTAATAACCTCGCCGCACTCGCCGCATCGACACGTAAAGCACGGTCGCGTCGAGAAACTGCGCGATCTTGCCGGCTCCTGTAAAAAATGCAGTCTCCTGATTCAAAAAGCGGGTCCACTGTTTCGGATCATTCCCTTTTGGCGTTTGATCGGCAATCAGGGCGTAGGTGCGGGCTTTGTCCGCGCGACTCATCAAATCGAAGATGAACTCCTTGCGCGGAATGAACCTGCTGCCAAAACGCGCGCGCGCTTCGCGCAGGAAGGTATCGAATGCGGCGACGCGCTGTGGTTGATACACGACATCGATGGTGATCCCGAAATGCGCGCCTGCCGCCAGCGACAACCATTCCCAGTTGCCGTAATGCGCAGTAAGGAGGATCACCGAGCGTCCGACGTCGGCGCATGCGGTCACCAGCTCCGGGTTTTCGATCGTCACCCGCTTTTTGATCGCATCGGCTCGCGCGCCGAAGCCCCAGAACGTCTCCATCAGCGTGTCGGCGAGATTGCGGTATGCGCGGCGGACGATGGCCGCGCGCTCAAGCGGATCTTTTTCCGGAAACGCGTTGCCGACATCGTGCTCGGCACGTTCGCGCCGCCAATGCATGAGATGAAAGGCCACAAAATACATCAGCGCGCCAAAGGCGTAGAGCAGCGACAAGGGAACGCGTGTCAGCGCCCTGAGGAGAAATTGCATTGCGGTCAGGCGACTGCGACCAGGCGATCGAGCGTTTCGGGATGCTTCAGCAGCTCCTCGCTCGCCGAGCGGTGAACCACCCGCCCGCGATCGAGCACGATAGCCTCGCGCGTGAGCGTCAGCGCAAGCCGCGCATGCTGCTCGACGACGATGACCGCGAATTCTCCCGCGCGCACCAGTTCGCCGATGACTTTCAGAAGCTCCTGGATGATGATCGGCGCCAGCCCTTCCATCGGCTCGTCGAGCAGCAGGAGCTTGGGGTTGGTCATGAGCGCACGTGCGATGGCCAGCATCCGCTGCTCGCCGCCGGAAAGTTGATTGCCCAGATTAAGCCTGCGCTCTTCGAGTTTCGGAAAATATTGGTAGGCACGGGCGATGCTCCATGGACCGGGACGCGAAACGACGCTCAAATGTTCCTCGACGGTGAGCGATGGAAACATGAAGCGCTCTTGCGGGACCCATCCCAATCCGGCTTGCGCACGGCGGAACGTGGGCAAGCGCGCGATGTCCGCGCCTTCCCAGGCGACACTCCCGCGCTTCAGCCGCGTGAGGCCCATCAGCGTCAGCAGCAGCGTCGTCTTGCCCGCACCGTTCGGACCGATGAGGGCGTGCCGGGATCCGGCATCGAACGCGAGCGTGATGTCGGAATTGGCCTTGAACGCACCGAACGATTTGCTCAATCCCTGAGTGCGCAAGGCGTGCGTCATGTGCGGCTCCGCAGCCAGCGACGGCGCAGCGCGATCGCGCCTCCCATCAGGCCGCCACGCGCGAACATCACGATCGCCACCAGCAGCAGCCCGAGCCAGAACTGCCAGTACACGGCGCTCAGTCGAGCGATAAGCGGGATAGAGGTGCGCGGGCTGGGTGTCGAAATACGGCCGCCGGTAACCGAGAACCTTGCTCATCGACTACTCCTCCTGTTGGCACCTCGCATCGATCCGGCCGCCGTCGTCCGAACCAACGCGTACCTTCGATCGATTCATCCGCCCGTGCGGTCCGAATGAAATCGGCCCTGCAAGATCGAATACGTCAGATGCGCTCGATGATCATCGCGATGCCCTGCCCGACACCGATGCACATGGTACACAGCGCGTAGCGTCCGCCAGTGCGGTGCAACTGGTACAGCGCGGTGGTCACCAATCTTGCGCCGCTGGCCCCCAGAGGATGTCCGAGTGCGATGGCGCCGCCGTTGGGATTGACGTGCGGAGCGTCGTCGGCGATGCCGTGGTCGCGCAGAACGGCCAGCGCCTGCGACGCGAACGCCTCGTTGAGCTCGATCACGTCCATGTCACTCAAACTCAGGCCGGACACGACGAGCACTTTGCGCATCGCCGGCGCCGGCCCGAAGCCCATGATGCGCGGCGCGACGCCCGCGACTGCCGCTGCGACTACGCGCGCCTTCGGCTCCAAGCCGAATTTCTTCGCCATCTCGGACGATGCGATGAGCACCGCGCAGGCGCCGTCATTGACGCCCGAGGCGTTGCCGGCAGTGACCGTGCCGTCGGGTTTGACGATGCCCTTGAGCTTGGAAAGCGATTCCAGCGTCGTGTCGGCGCGCGGATGCTCGTCCTTGTCGACGACGACCGCATTACCCTTTTTCTGAGCGATCGTGACCGGAACGATCTCTTCCGCCAGACAACCGTCCTTCATCGCTGCCGCCGCGCGCTGCTGACTGCGCAGCGCGAACGCGTCCTGGTCCGCGCGCGAGATCTTGAACTCGACGGCGACGTTCTCGGCCGTCTCCGGCATCGAGTCGACGCCATACTTCGCCTTCATCAGCGGATTGACGAAGCGCCAGCCGATGGTCGTGTCATAGACCTGCGCCGAGCGCGAAAACGCGGCCTCCGCCTTGCCCATTACGAACGGCGCACGCGACATGCTCTCGACGCCACCGGCGATCATCAGCGAAGCCTCTCCGCTTTTGATGGCGCGGGCGGCGACGGCGATGGCGTCCATGCTCGAGCCGCAAAGCCGATTCACGGTCGATCCCGGCACTTCGATCGGCAACCCTGCCAGCAGCAACGCCATGCGGGCGACGTTGCGGTTATCTTCGCCGGCCTGGTTGGCGCAGCCGTAGACGACGTCGTCGACTGCCGCCCAGTCAACCTGTGTATTGCGCTCGATCAGCGCACGGATCGGCACCGCGCCGAGGTCGTCGGTGCGCACTCCCGCAAGCGCGCCGGCATAACGTCCGATGGGCGTGCGTACCGCATCACAGATGAAAGCGTCCTGCACGGGATATCCTATGTGGAAGACAGCACCTTGGCCCGGAGCGGGCCGGAAGCTCGCCGAAGCGGCACGCCGGTAATGCGGGCGAGCTCGTCAAATGCGAGTCCATCGACGGTTTCGACCACCGCCAAGCCCTCCGCCGTGACGTCGATCACCGCGAGGTCGGTGTAGATGCGATTGACGCACCTTACTCCCGTCAACGGATAAGTGCAGTGGGCGACGATCTTGCTTTCGCCGCTTTTGGTCTGATGATCCATCATGACGAAAACGCGCTTGGCGCCGATGGCCAGGTCCATCGCGCCTCCCACTGCGGGAATCGCGTTCGCGGCACCGGTGTGCCAGTTGGCGAGGTCGCCGGAGGCGGACACCTGGAATGCGCCGAGCACGCAAAAATCGAGATGCCCGCCGCGCATCATCGCGAACGAGTCGGCATGATGAAAATAGGCGCCGCCGGTAAGCAAGGTGACCGGTTGCTTGCCGGCGTTGATCAGGTCGGCATCCTCGGAACCGGCGGCAGGCGCCGGGCCCATGCCGAGCAGGCCGTTTTCGCTGTGCAGGAAAATCTCGCGTTCTTTCGGCAGGTGGTTGGCGACCATCGTCGGCAAGCCGATGCCCAGATTGACGTAGGCGCCTTCGGGAATGTCGCGTGCGACGCGGGCGGCCATCTGATCTCGGGTGAAGCGCTTCATCTGCGGATCCTACGCTGCGGCCTGCGGCGACGAGAGCTGGTCGGCAACATCGATCTCGACCACGCGTTGAACGAAGATACCCGGCGTGACGATCACTTCCGGATCCAATTCGCCCAGCGCGACGACCTTTCGCACCTGCGCGATGGCGCATTTTGCGGCCGAGGCCATGATCGGACCGAAATTACGCGCGGTCTTGCGATAGACCAGGTTGCCCCAGCGGTCGCCCTTCTCGGCCTTGATCAGCGCGAAATCCGCGGTGATCGGATATTCGAGCACGTAGCCCCGGCCATTGATGACGCGGGTTTCCTTGCCCTCGGCAAGCGGCGTTCCGTACGCGGTGGGCGTGAAGAATGCGCCGATTCCGGCGCCGGCAGCGCGTATGCGTTCGGCGAGATTGCCCTGCGGCACGAGCTCGAGCTCGAGCTCGCCCGCATGATAGAGCGCATCGAAGACATACGAATCGGTCTGCCGCGGAAAGGAACAGATGATTTTGCGCACGCGCCTGGCCTTGAGCAGCGCCGCAAGGCCGACGTCCGCGTTGCCGGCATTGTTGTTGACGATGGTGAGATCGCGCGCCCCATGCTCGATGAGCGCATCAATCAGCTCGGAGGGCATGCCGGCGGTGCCGAAACCGCCGATCATGACCGTCGCGCCGTCGGCGATGTCTGCAACAGCGGCACTCGGCGAAGCAACCGTTTTATCGATCATGACTCCTCCGGCACGGGCTTAGAAGTCGTGTTCTCTGCGATTATCGGACAATCGTGCGATGAACGAACAAAGTTTACGTCTACCCGAGCTCCATCTCCAAGAGTGCGTGCAGCAGACCGTACCGGACACTTTTGGCTGAGAACATGATCGGCCTCCGTGGTTGATTCGTGCACCGCGAATGACGTCTGGCAACGAACATCGGTCCATGCGCTCGAAGCCGGGCGAACGTGAGCGGCGCCAGGCGCCGGGTTGTAACAACGCTACGGCACCGGCTCCGCCGGAATCGCTCGCACCGACAGCACGCCCTGGATCGCCGAGATCGCGTCGACCACCGACGATTGTATCGGGCTGTCGACGTCGACCAGCGTGTACGCCATTTCGCCTCGAGACTTGTTCACCATGTTGTGAATGTTGAGCCCTGCCTGGGCCATGGCCGTGGAAATCTGTCCCAGCATGTTGGGCACATTCGCGTTGGCGATGGCCACGCGATGCGGTGACTCCCGCGGCATGTCGACGTTGGGGAAATTGACCGCGTTGGCGATGGCCCCGTTTTCCAGATATTCGCGCACCTGATCGACGACCATGACCGCGCAGTTCTCCTCCGCTTCCTCGGTCGACGCGCCGAGGTGCGGCAGCGCGGCGACACCGGGCTGGTGCAGCAGCTTCGCGCTCGGAAAATCGCAGAGGTAGTATTTGAGACGGCGTGCGCGCAGCGACGCGATCACCGCGTCCTCGTCGACGATGCCGTCGCGGGCGAAGTTGAGGAGCGCCGCGCCGGCCTTCAGGACCGACAGACGCTTGTCGTCGATCAAGTGCCGCGTGACGTCGAGCAAAGGCACATGCAGCGTGACGAAATCCGACTGCTTGAGCAACTCCTCGATACTGTTGGCCTTGCGCACGCTCGACGGCAGTCGCCACGCCGCATCGACGGTGATCTCCGGATCGAAGCCTATGACCTTCATCCCGAGCTTGATGGCCGTGTCGGCCACGAGGCTGCCGATCGCTCCCAGGCCGATGATGCCCAGCGTGCGGTTGGGCAGCTCGACGCCCGCGAACTGCTTTTTCGCGTCTTCGACACTTTTTTCCAGGTTCGGGGCGGCGGCTTTCAGCGCCGCCACATAGTCGAGCGCGGGAATGAGGTTGCGCGCCGCCACCAGCAGCGCGGCCAGCACCAACTCCTTGACCGCGTTGGCGTTGGCGCCGGGCGCGTTGAACACCGGCACGCCGCGCTTGGACATCTCGCCTACCGGGATATTGTTGGTGCCCGCCCCGGCGCGGCCGATCGCCTTGACGCTGGCTGGAATCTCCATCGTGCGCATGTCGAACGAGCGCAC
>DAIQRF010000067.1:0-4560 GCA_036786505.1 Casimicrobiaceae bacterium
TCTCGAACAGTGCCTGAAGATCGACGGTAGCATCGATGAGCCGCGCGTATAGCGTCGCGTGGATGCCTCTGATCATGGGGGTCAGATGCGGCGTAAAGACCACGGTAACGGGTTCCTTGCTGTAACCGTTCAAGCCCTGAATGATTTCAGGATGGTGGCGGTGGCCTCCGACGTTGTAGGCCTTGAAATTGTCGGAGGTTTCGCTGAACAGGAGCCCGAGCTCTGCCTTGCGGCCCGCGCCCGATACGCCTGATTTCGCGTCCGCAATCAAATGTGCGGGATCGACGATCCCGGCCTCGACCAACGGCAGGAAGCCAAGCTGGATAGCTGTCGGATAGCAGCCGGGATTGCCAACGATGCGCGCTTTGGCGATGGCTGCGCGATGCATTTCCGGCAAACCGTACACCGACTCGGCCAGCAGATCCGGGCAGGCGTGCGGCATCTTGTACCAGCGCTCGAAGAGTGCGGGGTCCTTGAGACGAAAATCCGCCGCCAGGTCGATGATCTTCACACCGGCGCCGACCAGTTCCCGCGCCTGGCCCATCGCGACGCCATGGGGGGTCGCGAAAAACACGACATGGCACGCTTTCAAGTCGCTGCCGGCCGGATCGCTGAAGCAGAGCTCGCTCAACCGACCCAGCCCGCGAAGGCTCGGGAACATCTCGCCGACCCGCATCCCGGCCTCGGTACGGGAGGTGATGAGCTTGACGTTCGACTGCGGGTGCTGGGCAAGCAGCCGCAACAGCTCGGCGCCTGTATAGCCGGTGCCGCCGACGATTCCGATTTCGATCATGGTCGCATCCGCACCGGGGGATTTTAACATTGCCACCCAGTCCTATGACATTGGAATAGTGGCCACGCTCATGGCAAGCGGCCAATCGGGTAGGGACCGGGGTGACCCGGTCCCCTACCCGATCTAATTCACCCTTCGTCTTTAGCGACGTACCGTGCGGAGCGGTTCTACCAGTATGCGCATGCCGACAGCCTTCATGATTTCCATGAAGCTATTGAGTTCGGGGTTCCCGTTCGCCGAGAGGGTTCGATACAGCGTGGTGCTATTGAGACCCGTTTTTTGTGCAATTGAAGGGACGCCGCCAAACGCGTCCGTGATATAGCGCAGCGCGGTCATGATTTCAGACCGGTCACCTTCATCGAGCACTGCGTTTAAATAGGCGGCGGCGAACTTTGGGTCACGACGAAAACTCTCGACGGTGGCCTCGTCGTGGGTGCGATGCCGTCGTATCGGCTTTTTCTTGGTTGTTGTGGTTTTCATGATCGTTGTTGATAATCCTTCCAATAGCTCACGGCGCGGGTAATGTCGCGCTCCTGACTCCGCTTGGCCCCGCCGCACAGAAGAAGCACGACGGTCTTCTTCATCTCGACATAGTAGACGCGGTATCCAGGGCCGACATCAACCTTCAGTTCCCAAACGCTCTCGCGACAGAAACTGTGGCTTCCCAAATTCCCGGTGTCGACGATGCGGTCGATTCGACGCTGTATGGCAACGCGCCCGGCGATATCGCGAACCTTATCAAGCCAATCTTGATATACATCGTGTCCACGGGAATCAAGGCAGTGCAGGACCTGCATAGATATCTTCGCTTATAAGCGAATCGGTGTCAAGTAGACGTGTGGGCTAGTAATGGTGACTTTTATCATAGCGTTCAATGCAAGACCATCAACCCACATTGCTCCGGCATATCATCGTCAGTGTCGCGATGTCGACGCACAGGAAGCTCGCGCACGTTCGTCGGTTGCTCGTGTGCGGCGAGAGTTGTCTTCAGTGCGTTTATGTGACGTTCGCCTGCGGGTGCTGGGCAAGCAGCCGCAACAGCTCGGCGCCTGTATAGCCGGTGCCGCCGACGATTCCGATTTCGATCATGGTCGCATCCGCACCGGGGGATTTTAACATTGCCACCCAGTCCTATGACATTGGAATAGTGGCCGCGCTCGTGGCAAGCGGCCAAAACAAAAAGGCCACCTCGCGGCGGCCTTTGGTCGAACGGCACCGGGACCGGCGTCAGCGCTTGGAGAACTGCTTGCGACGTCGCGCCTTGTGCAGGCCGACTTTCTTGCGCTCGACTTCGCGCGCGTCGCGGGTGACGAGTCCGGCCTTGGAAAGCGTGGGCTTCAACTGTCCGTCGTAATCCATCAGCGCGCGGGTGATGCCATGGCGAACCGCGCCGGCTTGACCGGATTCGCCGCCGCCGCGAACGTTGACCATGATGTCGAACGTCGCCTCGTGGTTGGTCAGTTTCAGGGGTTGTCGGACCACCATGCGGCCGGTTTCACGGGTAAAGAATTCATCGACGGGCTTTTCGTTGACCACGAACTTTCCCGAGCCCTGCTTGATGAACACCCGGGCGACCGCGCTCTTCCGACGCCCGGTTCCGTAATAATAGTTGCCGATCATGGACTGGCCTTAAAAAACGAGTGTTTTCGGCTGCTGGGCGGAGTGCGGGTGCTCAGCCCCGGCATAGCATTTCAGCTTCTTCAGCATGGCGTAGCCCAGGGGACCCTTGGGCAGCATGCCTTTCACCGCTTTTTGCAATGCGCGGCCGGGAAAGCGTTGCTGCATCTTCGAGAATGATGTCGTGCGCACACCGCCGGGATACCCGCTGTGGCGATGATAAAGCTTGTCGTCGAGCTTGTTGCCGGTGACCTTGATCTTGTCGACATTGGTCACGACGATGAAATCGCCGGTGTCGATGTGCGGGGTGTAGATTGGCTTGTGCTTGCCGCGCAGACGATGCGCAATGGCGCTCGCCAGGCGCCCGAGTACCTTGTCATTGGCGTCGACGACGTACCAATCCCGCGTGATGTCCTGCGGCCTGGCGGAATAGGTTTTCATGGAAAAATGACCTGTCCGGTTAAATTTTGCAAAGTCTTCGATAATAATACGTTGGAGGTCGCCCTGTCAAACGCTACGCGGAGGAGCGGAGGAGTGGCACGCTACTGTCTCAGCGCGGCCGCGTCCGGCGCTTTCCGGCAAAAAAAGCGCGGCCTTGGGAGCCGCGCAGGATTCCACCATAGGAGGAGAATGGAGGAATGTATCCGCGATGGGAAAGGAGGAGGATCCCGAACCGCGGACGCAAAAATAATCGCATAGTGCACTGCACAAGGCAAGTTATTTTTGCATTGCACCATGTTGCGTTGTCCACGACAGCGCCCGTGTTGCAGGTTGGCGATTGCTTGCATCGACTGCGGAGCAAACGAAATTGAGGGCAACGGCGAAGTGGATCGACGGTGTCAGCTTTGTTGCCGAAACCGGCAGCGGCCACGCGCTTGTCGTCGACGGTGTGGCGGAGGCCGGGGGCCGCAATCTGGGTCCTCGGCCGATGGAGCTGGTCCTGGCTGGGACGGCGGCGTGCACCGCGTTCGACGTGGTGTGGATTCTGAAAAAAGCGCGGCAGCCGGTGAGTGACTGCGTCGTGGACGCGGAAGCCGAACGTGCGCCCGAGGATCCCAAAGTTTTCACCCGCATCCACTTGCGCTATCGCATTCGCGGCAAGGGCCTCAATCAGGCGCAGGTCGAGCGGGCGGTGAAGCTGTCCAAGGAAAAATACTGCTCTGCGACGCTGATGCTGGCCAAGACCGCGGAAATTACCTTCGAAGTCGCGATCGAAGACCCTTCGCCCGGCATGACCGGATGACGCGAAATCGTCCGTTGCCGCCGAGGCTTTAGCGCCGTGACGGCTAAAGGGGTGACGGGAGGGATCTCTCGAAGAACCCGGCGGCCTTTGCCCTTGCGCGACGCCTCGGCCTCGCTATCGCAACAAGCGAATGAGGCTGGAGGTGTCCCATCGAGCGCCTCCCTGGGCTTGGATCCGCGCATAGAACTGATCGACGAGCGCGGTGACGGGTAACGCGGCGCCGTTGGCACGCGCCTCGCCGAGGCAGATCGAAAGATCCTTGCGCATCCAGTCGACGGCGAAGCCGAAGTTGAACTGGTCGGCAGCCATCGTCTTGCCGCGATTGTCCATCTGCCAGGATTGCGCCGCGCCCTTTCCGATAACGTCCAGCACCTTCTCGACGTCAAGCCCGGCGCGCGCGGCGAAGTTGATCCCTTCGGAAAGTGCCTGAACCAGGCCCGCAATGCAGATCTGGTTGACCATCTTGGTGAGCTGCCCGCAACCCGGACCTCCCATAAGCGTTACCGCCTTGGCATAGGTGGCCAGCACTGGCTCGGCGACGGCGAACGTGTCCGCGTCACCGCCAACCATGATGGTCAGCTTGCCGCTCTCCGCGCCCGCCTGGCCGCCGGAGACGGGGGCATCGAGAAAACCGATGCCACGAGCCGACGCCGCTTGATGGACTTCGCGCGCGACTGTTGCCGACGCCGTGGTGTGGTCGACGAGAATGCTGCCCGGCTGCATCGCCGCCACCGCGCCGTCGGGACCCAGTGCCACCGCGCGCACGTCGTCGTCATTGCCGACACACATCATGACCAGGCTCGCGCCCGCGGCCGCTGGCAGGGACTGATCGGCGCGGTCTTCGCCGCCGCATCGATCATCGGGCCGGCGCTTGGCGGCTTCATCGTCGACAACACGACGTGGCGCC
>DAIQRF010000067.1:4570-8872 GCA_036786505.1 Casimicrobiaceae bacterium
CCCGCGGCCGCTGCGGCAGGCGTCGGCGCGGATGCGTTCTCTTGGAGAGGCGCCGTGCTCGCAAGCCACCTCGCCGCCCGCGAGGCGGTGCGGTTAAAGACGGTGACCTCGTGTCCGGCGCGGGCGAGATGGCCCGCCATGGGAAAGCCCATTACGCCCAGACCCAGGAACGCAAGCTTGCGCGTCTCCATTGCTGCTCCTTGATTGAAGAATCTTTTTGGCGCCGGCGGCGGCAACCCAATGGAAAACCAAGGGACAAGCAAGCGAACAAATCAGCGGGTGCCGAGCGCCGCGCGCGCGGCGCGGATCGCGCTGCGAACCTGTTCGGGCGCCGTGCCCCCGGCGCGATTCCGGCTCGCCCCCGAGCCGTCGAGGGTAAGCACGCCATAGACGTCATCACCGATCAGTGGTGAAAAACGCTGCAAGGCATCCAGCGGCAATTGCGCGAGATCGAGGTGACCGGCCTCCGCGTGACGCACCGCCTGCGCCACCGCTTCGTGCGCGTCGCGAAACGGGACGCCTTTCCTGACCAGATAATCGGCGAGATCGGTCGCCGTCGCAAAGCCCGTGCCCGCGGCCGCACGCATGCGCCCGGCGTCGACCTCGATTCCTCCTGCCACCAGATCGGTGAGAATGATGAGCGTCGGCAGCAGCGTGTCGACGATGTCGAACACCGGTTCCTTGTCTTCCTGGTTGTCCTTGTTGTACGCCAGCGGCTGGCCCTTCATGATCGTCAGCAGCGCGACCAGGTCCCCGAACACACGCCCGCTTTTGCCGCGCACCAGCTCCGGCACGTCGGGGTTCTTTTTTTGCGGCATGATCGAGCTGCCGGTGCAGAAACGGTCGGCCAGGCGGACAAAGCCGAAGCCCGGGCTGGACCAGAGGACCAGCTCTTCCGCAAAGCGCGACAGGTGCATCATCGCCAGCGCCGCCGCCGCGGCGAATTCGATGGCGAAATCGCGATCGGAAACCGCGTCGATCGAATTTTCGCAGAGGCCGTCGAAGCCCAGCTCGCGCGCAACGCGGTCGCGGTCGATCGGAAAGCCCGTTCCGGCAAGCGCCGCACTGCCCAAAGGCAGGCGATTGACGCGTGCGCGGCAATCGCCGAATCGCTCGGCGTCGCGCGCGAGCATCGCATCGTAGGCCATGAGATGGTGACCGAATGTCACCGGCTGCGCGACCTGAAGGTGCGTGAATCCCGGCATGACGGTCGCCGCGTGCGCTTCGGCCAGGTCGAGCAGCGCGCGTCGGAGCGCGGCGATGCGCGCCGTGACGTCGTCGATCGCGGAGCGCACGTACAGTCTCATGTCGGTCGCGACTTGATCGTTGCGCGAACGGCCGGTGTGCAAGCGCTTGCCGGCGTCACCGATCAGTACGATCAGCCGCCTCTCGATATTGAGGTGCACGTCCTCGAACTCGCGTGACCAGACAAATTCGGATCGCTCGACCTCGCCTCTGATCGCGGCCAATCCGTGTTCGATCGCCGCAAGGTCCTCGGCGCTTAGTACGCCGACCGCGGCGAGCATGCGCGCGTGCGCGAGCGATCCCGTAATGTCGGCGTCCGCCAGGCGCTGGTCGAAATCGACCGACGCGGTGTATTGTTTCACGAGCTCGGCGACCGGCTGGCTGAAACGGCCGGACCAGCCGCGGACGGCGCCGTTGCGGGAATCTGATCTGTCTGCAGACATGGCTTGCCTCACCCGGACCTCTTGCCCACAATAGGCAGCAGAAGTTACATCGCCTGGCGGTAATGATCCGGACCTGCTGCGGCGCGGGGCGACGAAATCTCCGTCGCCGCGCCGGAAGCGACGAATAATGCGCACGAGTATAAATCAAAACAGGATCCCCCTCTCGCTTCCAGAGCTGCGCAATCTGGGAACGATCCTGCGGATATTGCTCCTGGTCAACGCGGTCGTCATGATCGCGGCGTTTGTCCGCGAGGAGCGCGTGGCGGCGATCTCCGACGCCTGGGTGCAGATGAGCGCGGCGGTCGAGCCGCATCTGCTGTTCGAGCTGCTCATTCTGTATTTGCTTGCGCCATGGCTGGAGCGCGCGCCGTACGCCGTCGGCGCTGCTTCCGTGCTGGCGTTGACGCTCGCAGTCGGTCTCGCTTTCAACACCGCGCTCGCAGCGCTGGTCCCGGACCTGACAACCGGAGCCATGCTGCGGCACGTGATGTTCTCGCTGTTGATCGCGGGAGTGCTGCTGCTCTACTTTCAGCTGCGGGCGAAAGCGCTTTCGCCCGCGATTACCGAAGCGCGACTGCAGGCCCTGCAGGCGCGAATCCGGCCGCATTTCCTGTTCAACACCATCACCGCAGTATTGTCGTTGATGCGCAGCGAACCGCGGCGCGCGGAGGCGGCACTGGAAGACCTGGCGGATCTTTTTCGCGTCTTGATGCGGGATAACCGTCAGCTCGCGCCGCTCTCCGACGAGGTTGAGCTGTGCCGGCAATACCTCGACCTGGAAAAGCTGCGTCTCGGCGAGCGCCTCACCATCGAATGGCACATCGACAACATGCCCGGAGACGCGCAGGTGCCGCCGCTGGTGCTGCAGCCGCTGCTCGAAAACGCCGTCTACCACGGTATCGAGCCATCTAGCGCTCCGGGGGTCATCGCGATTAATATCTTTCTGCGCCGCGGCGAAGTTCACGCGATCCTTCGCAACCCCTATAAGATGACCCGCAGTTATCACGGCGGCAACAAGATGGCGCTCGCCAACATACGCGAGCGGCTCGCGCTGCATTTTGATGCGGAGGCGAGCCTCGCGAGCAAGGCGAGCCGGGACAGCTACGAAGTGCACATTCGCATGCCGTATCGTACGTACGTGGAATCGGGAGACGCGCATGACTGAAGCACCGCTGAGGATCGTGCTGGTCGATGACGAGGCCCCCGCCCGCAGGCGCTTGCGCGAGTTGCTCGACGATTGCACCGGCGCGCTCCCGCTGCTGGTCGTCGGCGAAGCCGGCAGCGGGCGCGAAGCGCTGCATCTGCTCGGCACGACGCCTGCGGATCTGGTGCTTACCGACATTCACATGCCCGATATGGACGGTATCGAGCTCGCGCGCCATCTGCTCAAGCTGCCGCTGCCGCCAGTGCTGATCTTCACTACCGCCTACCACGAGCACGCCATCGCGGCGTTCGAAGTGCACGCCATCGATTATCTGGTGAAGCCGGTACGCGTACAGCGCCTCCTCACCGCGCTGCAAAAAGTACCACGACTCAAACCGCTTTCCGACACCAAGCTCAACCGCTTGCCGGCCGCGGCGCGCCGCTTTCTGTCGGTGACCGAGCGATCGCGGGTGGTGCTCGTTCCCATCGACGAAATCGTCTACCTCAAGGCGGAGCTCAAGTACATTACGATTCGTACCGCCGATCGGGAGTTTCTCCTCGAGGAATCGCTCACCAGGCTGGAAGAGGAATTCGGTCCGCGCTTCGTGCGCGTGCACCGGAATTGTCTGGTCGCGCGCGAGGCCATACGCGGCTTCGAGCGGCGGGTGAGCGCCGATGGCGACGCCCATTGGGAAGTGATGTTGCGCGGTGTGACCGAGGCTCTTCAGGTATCGCGCCGTCAGCAATTCATCGTCCGCGAGATCGGCCGCGACGCTTCGCGGTGAGCGCCTTGCGGTGCGCTGGCGACGAGCGCGGACGCACGCAAGGCCCGGGCGCCGGGTTAAACTTCGCGTTTTTCCGGCTTCCGCCGCTCACCCACCATGCCTCCACGCACGCTGATCTGCGGCTCGCTCGCGGTCGACACCATCACGGTGTTTCCCGATCGTTTCGCGCGCCACATCCTGCCCGAGCAGACGCACGTGCTTTCGGTATCGTTTCAAATTACCGAAATGCGCCGCGAGTGGGGCGGCTGCGCAGGCAACATCGCCTATAACCTGAAGGGCCTGGGCGGCGATCCGGTGGTGATGGCCACGGTAGGAGACGACGGCGGCGGCTATATCGAGCGCCTGTCTTCGTTCGGCATCGCGACCGGCGCGGTGCGCACCGTCGCCGGGACATACACCGCGCAGGCTTACATCATCACCGACCTCGACGACAACCAGATCACCGCGTTTCATCCGGGAGCGATGAATCAGTCGCACATGAATCATGTTTCCGATGTCGATCGAATCGCGCTCGGCATCGTCGCGCCCGACGGCCGCGACGGCATGGCCGCGCACGTGCGCGAATTCGCGGCTGCGCGCATCCCTTTCGTGTTCGATCCGGGGCAGGGTCTGCCGCTCTTCTCCGGTGCAGAGTTGATCGAGATGATCGATTGCGCGGATTACGTCGCGGTGAACGATTACGAGGC
>DAIQRF010000068.1:0-8814 GCA_036786505.1 Casimicrobiaceae bacterium
TCGCGCAATAGATGAGCGCCGGATTGGTAAGCCGCAAGTCCTCGTAACCCAGCTCGAGCTTGTCGAGCGTTCCGACACGAAAATTTTCGATGACGACATCGGCGCCAACGATCAGGCGACGCAAGGCGTCACGGGCCGCACTTTGCTTGAGGTCGAGTGCAATGCCGCGCTTGTTGCGGTTCATCATCATGAACGCGCTGGCTTCGCCGTTGACTTCGGGAGGCGTAAAACGGCGCGTGTCGTCGCCCCCGGGTATCTTCTCAACCTTGACGACGTCGGCACCCATGTCCGCGAGCAGCATGCCTGCCGTCGGGCCGGACATGATATGCGCGAGCTCGATTACCTTTATTCCGGCGAGCGCGCCCATCATCGACCACTAAAACGCGGAACCTGCTTGTTCAGGAACGCGCGCAATCCTTCGCGATAATCCTCGGTGTCGAAGCAGGCAAAGCCTTCCCTCCATTCGTCGGCGGAAAGTTGTTGCGCCGGACAAAGACGTCGGATGAAGCGCTTGTGCCAGCGCGCAACCAAAGGTGCACCTGCGGCGATTCGCGCGGCGGTGGCGCGCGCCTCAGTCTCGACCGATCCGTCAGCAACCACGCGTTGCACCAGTCCTTTTTCACGTGCCTCCTGCGCATCGAAGATTCGCCCTTCGAGCAGGATCTCGAGCGCTACGGCGGGACCGACCACCGACAAGAGCCCACTCAACTCGCCGTAGCCCATGGTGAGGCCGAGACGATTGATCGGAATACCGAAGCGGCTCGACTCGCCGCAAATGCGCAGGTCGCACATCAACGCGACTTCGAGACCGCCGCCGACGCACGCGCCGTGAATCATGGCGATCGTCGGATGGGTGCACTCGCCGATCGCCTGCATCGTCGAATGGATCAATTCGCCGTAGGCGCGGCCTTGCGCCGCATCGGAGCGCACTCGCGGAAACTCGGTGATGTCCGCGCCCGCGCCGAACGCTTTGCTGCCCGCGCCGCGCAGGATTACGCAGCGCAGATCGGGTTCGAGCGAAAGTTCGCGCATCCGCCGCCCGAGCTCGCGCCACGAAGACTCGGACAGGGCGTTCAAGCTTTCGGGGCGATTGAGAACGACGGTCGCCACCGGACCGTCGAGCTGCACCAGAACCGAGTCGGACATGGAGGGCGCTTTTCAGTGATAGAACAGGTCGACCAGCCCCATGCCGGTCACCGGAACATAAGTCACCAGGAGCAATACGGCGAGCAGCACGGCGACAAAGTAGACGTTGACCTTGGTTACTTCCCACATGTCGGCCTTGGCGATGGCGCAGCAGGTCATCAGCACGCTCGCCACCGGCGGCGTCTGCTGGCCAATGCCGAGATTGATGGTGACGATCAATCCAAAATGCACCGGATCGATGCCTACCGCCTTCACCAGCGGCATGACCACCGGTACGACGAGGATGATCGCCGCCGCCGAGTGCAGGAAGAGCCCCAGCATCAGAAACAGCACGTTGAGAATCGCCAGCACCGCCCATTTGTTCGACGTGAATTCCAGGATGCTTTGCGCGAGCTGCTGCGGAAGATGCGTTTCGGTCAAGTACACGCCAAGCAGCGCACTGGCCGCCACCAGCAGCATCACCACCGCCGTCTGCACGCCTCCTTCGATGATCGCGGCGTGAAGGACCTTGAGATCGAGCTCTCGATAAACGACGAAACCGATGAACAGCGATGCCACCACCGCGACCGCGGCACCTTCGGTGGCGGTGACCACGCCGCCGAAGATCGTCCCCAGGATCACTACCGGCAGCAGGAACGCCCAGAGCGCATCCTTGAACGTGCGCACGACAACACTCCAGCGGAACGCCTGCTCGACCGGAAAATTGTAGCGCCGTGCAAACCAATACGCGACGCCCATCAACCCGAAACCGCCGATGATGCCGGGCACGATGCCGGACACGAACAGTTTCACCACCGATGTTTCGGCGATGACCGCGTAGAGCAGCATCGGGATCGACGGCGGGATGATGACCGCCAGCGTCGCCGACGACGAGATCACCGCCGCCGCGAACTCCTTGGAGTAACCGCGGCTGCGCATGGCCGGGATCAGGATCGCGCCGAGCGCCGCCGCGTCCGCAACCGCGGATCCGGATATCTCGGCGAAGAACATCGAGGTACCGATCGACACGATGGCCAAGCCGCCGCGGATCCATCCCAGGATGGCCGAGGCGAACGCGATCAGGCGCCTGGAGATCCCCGACGCGTTCATGATCGCGCCCGAAAGTATGAACAGCGGTATCGCAATCAGCGGAAAGCTGGTCGCGCCGTTGTACAAGGTGAGCGCGACGTTCGGCAGCGTCGCCGTCCCCTGCGTGACAACCAGTGCTACGACCGCTACCACACCCAGCGCGATGGCAATGGGAATATCGATGAGCACCAGTGCCAGGACCGAGGCGAAAAGCAGCAGTATCTGCATCGGGTTTAAGGTGAAGCGACTTAGTGAAGGCGTTCCGCAAGATCACTTGCGGAAACAGACTCAAGGCCGCGGGCGGCCCGCAACGTGGCCGGCAGATTCAGCAATTCCGCAAGGATGAACATCGCGCAGCTTATCGGGATCACCGATTGCGTCCAGGCGACCGAGACCGCGGGCAAGCTGATCAAATAGTCCGTCGCAAGCACGTCGAGCACCGAATAGCCGATCCATCCCACCAAGGCGATGAAGCCGATGACGACCAGTTTGCCAAGGATCACAACGGGCACGCGTACGCCCGGTGTCAGCGAATTCACGATGCCTGGAAAACCGATATGCGCCCGCTTCAATGCCGCGAGCGCCGAGCCGTAGAAGGTGAGCCAGGCAAGGAGAACCACGGCAACTTCGTCGTACCACGAAAGCGCCTGCCCGATCGCCCGGTAGACGACGCCGATCGTCACCTCGATCGCGATGGCGACCATCAGCACGACGACCATTGCGTCGAGCAAGATTCCAAAGGCGTGGCGTACGCGGTCGAGCGACAAGGCCGGGCTCTCGCGGATGACTCTTGGCGCTACTTGCCGAGCGAAATCGCTTGCTGGATCAGCACCGCCGCGCCGGGCACTTCCTGACCGAATTCGTCGTAGATCGCCTTGCTCGCCGCGATAAAGGCGTCCTTGTCGACCTCATTGACCTTCATCCCCGATGCGGCAAATTTCGCGCGCAGCTCGTCGTCTTCCTTTTGCGCTTGCGCATAGACGAACGCCTGCGTTTCCTTGGCCGTGTCCTCGAGTATCTTGCGCACGTCGGCGGGCAAGCTGTTGAAGCGGCGCATGCCTACTGCGACGAATGCGGGCGTATAGACGTGCCCGGTGAGCGAGAGATACGACTGCACTTCCTGAAATTTCTGGGAGTAGATCTGTGTCAGCGGGTTCTCTTCGCCGTCCATCACTCCGGTGGAGAGCGCGGTAAAAACTTCGGAAAGCTTCATCGGGCTGGGGTTCGCGCCATAGGCCTGAAACATTTTCAGCCTCCACTTGCCCTCCGGCACGCGCAGCTTGATGCCCCGCAGATCGGCCGGCTTGACGATCGGACGCTTGCTATTCGTGATGTGCCGGTATCCGTTTTCCCATACCGCAAGTATCTTGAGTCCCTTCGCCTCCGCCGCGGGTGCGAGCTTCGGCCAGAAAATTTCTCGTTCGATTTTCGCCATGTGCGCGCGATCCTTGACCAGGTACGGCATTTCGAACAAGCCGAAAAGATCGGCCTCGGAGGACATGACCGTCGAGGGCAGCGCAAAATCCAACGTCCCCAGCTTGAGCTTCTGCAGCATCTCTTTGTCGCCGCCAAGCTGGCTCGAGCCGAACACTACCACCCGCGCTTTGTCGCCGAGCTTCGCGTTGGCGCGCTTAGCGAACTCCTTCGCCGATGAGTCGAACAGTGACCCGGGCTCGCCGACGTGGCCGAACTTGAGCTCCATCTGCGCCAGTGCGGGCTGACACAGTCCGACGAGCAAAGCGAGCAGGGCAAAGCGGATCGATCGCATGAGCTTCTCCTTGATTGGCGGTACGAATGTTCGCGGGCAGGTGAAATGCGCGCGCGCCTACGCGGCGTTGAGAGAATGCTCCGCAGCGCGCGGCGAGTCGAGCGAATGCGCCGCGGCGCGTGGCGAGCTTGAGTCGGAGCCGGAGAGATAGGCCAGCGCGGCGTCGATACCACCGCGCTGATGCGGCACGCGGCTGGTCGCGAGTCCCATTTCGACCCCGCACAGCGTTCCACACAGGGTCAGGTCATTGAAGAAGCCAAGATGTCCGATGCGAAACA
This sequence comes from Casimicrobiaceae bacterium, assembly GCA_036786505.1. Classification (GTDB taxonomy): domain Bacteria; phylum Pseudomonadota; class Gammaproteobacteria; order Burkholderiales; family Casimicrobiaceae; genus PALSA-1003. The sequence goes on from DAIQRF010000068.1 coordinate 4,261, forward strand.
CTCGGCCAAGCAGGCGGCCCAGTCCCATGCCGAGCGACATGTCGTAGCGCGCCAGCACCTCGCGGCGGAATGCGTCCGCGTCGTACCCTTCCGGCATCATGATCGCGGTCAGCGAGCTGCTGTATTCCGCGGGGTTGCGGCAAAGGAGCTCAAGCCCCCACGCCCGCACCGCACGGCGGGTCGCCTCGGCGTGACGGTTGTGGCGCGCAAACACATTGGCGAGGCCCTCCTCGAGCAGCATGTCGATCGCCTCGTGCAATCCATAGAGAAGATTGGTCGCCGGCGTGTACGGAAAGTAGCCCTGGCGGTTCGAGTCGATGATCTCTTCCCAGCTCCAATACGACCTGGGCAGGCGTGCCTGCTTGCTCGCGGCCAGAGCCTTGTCGCTCACCGCGTTGAACGACAATCCCGGCGGCAGCATCAGCCCTTTCTGGGAGCCGGCGACGGTGACATCCACACCCCACTCCGAGTGCCGGTAGTCGATCGAGGCCAGTGACGAAATCGTATCGACCATCAACAGCGCCGGATGCGAGGCACGGTCGATCGCCTGGCGGATGGGCGGAATCCGGCTGGTGACTCCCGTCGACGTTTCGTTGTGGACGACGAGCACGGCTTTGATCGCGTGGTCGCGGTCCTGACTCAACCTGGATTCGACGTCCGCCGCGTCGACGCCGCTTCTCCAGTCGCCGGACACGAAGTCGACCGCCAGTCCGAGCTTGTCGGCCATCTTGCGCCACAGGGTCGCAAAGTGACCGGTCTCGAACATGAGCACCCTGTCACCCGGAGAAACGGTGTTCACCAGCGCCGCCTCCCACGCACCGGTACCCGAGGCGGGGTAGATCACCACCGGCCCGTCACAGGCAAACACTTTTTTCAAACCCTCGAGGATCGCCAGCGTCATTCGTGCGAATTCCGGCCCGCGATGATCGATCGTAGGCTGGTCGAGCGCGCGCAAGATGCGGTCCGGAACATTCGTCGGACCGGGTATCTGCAGAAAATGCCGTCCGCTTGGATGGTCGTTGAGTCGCAACATCGGGTTCCCTTGCGGTAGCAGCTCATTCTATTGTACAAGAGAGTTCATCCCCGCCGGCCGGTGAGCCTCTCTTGCCGCACCTGTCCATGAACGCACCGGTTGAGCACCCGGTCAAGATCGATTCGCGGCTCTCGCGTCTTGCGGCCCGTGTTGCAGCCAAATCGCCGCTTGTGCGGCGGCTCTCCGCCGAATGCCGCGGTGACGTTCTGTTCGACATCGGATCGCGCGGGCGCTACGCGACCGACGCTTCCATCTACCAGATCTTTCCCATCGGCGTAGTCGTGCCGTGTGATGAAGCCGACTCTGGCGTTGGACGGGGTGTAGCAATCACCACGGAGGATCGCGCGATGACGCCCCGACGACGCAGTGTCCCTTGCCCGCAATGCGCGAAGGCGGTCGATTGGACCGCGGAGAACCGCTTCCGGCCGTTCTGTTCCGAACGCTGCAAGTTGATCGATCTGGGAGCTTGGGCGTCTGAGTCCTATCGCGCGCCGGTGGCCGAGGAGCCAACGGAGCCGGACGATTCGGAGCCCGGCGCCGGCACTTCCTGACCCGTATTCCACGCGCCGCGACGAAGCGCGACACCATGCGCGCCGTGCTGCATGGCCGGTTCGAGATCGGCGCGTACGAGGCCGCCGAGCGCGTAGACCGGCAGAGGCATCCCTCGCGCCAGCTCCTCGAAGCGCTTCCAGCCGAGCGGTCGTGCCGTCGCATGCGAGGGCGTCGGCAGCACCGGGCCCAGCACCACGAAATCGACGCCGAGCTCGACCGCACGTGCGAGCTCGGCGCGGTCGTGGCACGATGCCGCGCAAAGCATTTCCGTCGGCCTCCGTTGCACGGCCAACAGGCGAGCCGAGGTCCAGTGCACCCCCGCGCAACCGAGTCGACGCGCAACATCGGCGTCGCCATTGAGGAGAACTCGTGCGCCGCTCGATTGCCCCAGGGCGAGGAGCTGCTCCGCCAATCGAGCGAGCTGCTCCTGCGTGAAGGATTTTTCGCGCAACTGGATGAGCTTGAGGCCTCCGTCGATCGCGCTCTTGGCACGCTCGAGAAACGCGCCGGCGCCGAGGTCCTCGGCCATCGAGATCGCATAGACGGGCGGCAATTCCAGCGAGCGCAACACTACTGCGTTGGCGGGCAACAGCGGCGCGACGTCGAAGGCCCCGGGTGTTTGCCAGGCGATGGCCTGCCCATCGCGGCCCCGCGGGTCGCCGCTCCAGCCGAAAACGCGAAAAAAGCTGAGCTCTACATGCGCATGAGAATAGACGTAGCGCTGCACCAGCCAGGGCACGGCACGGGTGACGGTGATCCCCAGTTCTTCATCGAGCTCGCGCACCAGCGCCTCGCGGGCGGATTCGCCGGCTTCAAGTTTCCCGCCCGGAAACTCCCAGTAGCCGGGGTAGGGTGTCCCGAGCAGGCGCTGCGCGAGCAGCACTTTGCCGTCGTCGCGCACCAGGACCGCCGCCGCGACGCGCAAGACGTGACCTTCATAGCGGTCACTCACCTGCGCTCAGACGCGCCTGCTCGCTTGCGCACGGCCCTGTTGCTGTGGACCTGAAGCGCTAGCGCGCCCGCGCGATCGCGCGCGAACTGCCAGGCGACGCGGCCGCTGCGCGATCCGCGCTGCAGGGCGAACTGGATCGCGTCGCGATGCAGCGCGTCGGCCGCTTTGGTCTCCCGCGGACGCAAAACGCCGTGGTACTCGAGCCAAGCGTCGACCGCGGCAAGGTAGTCGTCGTGGCTGAACGGATAAAACGAAACCCACAGCCCGAAGCGCTCGGAGAGCGAAATCTTCTCCTCGACCGACTCGCCCGGATGAACCTCCTCGCCGACGTGTCGCGTTTCCAGGTTCTCGCTGAAATACTCCGGCAGTAAATGCCTGCGGTTCGACGTCGCATAGATGAGCACGTTGGACGACGCCACGGCGATCGTGCCGTCGAGCATCACCTTGAGCGCCTTGTAGCCCGGCTCGTTGGCGTCGAACGACAGATCGTCACAGAACACGAGGAATCGCTCGCTGCGGTCCGCGATCAGGTCGACGATGTCGGGCAGGTCGACCAGATCAGCCTTGTCGACCTCGATTAGGCGCAGGCCCTTGTTGCCGTATTTGGCAAGCATCGCCTTGACGAGCGAAGACTTGCCGGTGCCGCGCGAGCCCGTGAGCAGCACGTTGTTGGCGGGCAGGCCCGCGAGAAACTGACGCGTGTTGGCATCGATCACACGCTTTTGCTCGTCGATCGCCACCAGATCGTCGAGGCGAATCACGTGCGGGTGCAGAACCGCATGCAGGTAGCCGCGCTCGCTCCGCTTGCGCCAGCGGAACGCGCGCGCCTTCCAATTCGGGTCCGGCAAGGGCACGGGCAGCAGCGATTCGAGCCGTGTGAGCACCGCCTCGGCGCGCGCCAGGAGCGGTGGCAACGAATCGCGGCTGGAAAGCGGCGGCTTCAACTTCGATAGTCCGCGTTGATGCTCACGTACCCATGCGAAAAATCGCATGTCCAAACCGTCGCTGTCGCTTCGCCGCGGCTCAGTGAAACGCGGACGCCGATTTCAGGCTTGGCCATGACCCGCTGGCCGTCCTCCTCGCGATACGAAGCCGCGCGACCGCCGTCGGCAACCACGAGCACCTCGTCGAGCCAGAACGATACGCCTCGCGGATCGAGGTCGGCAATGCCGGCGTTGCCGATGGCGCAGACGATCCGGCCGAGGTTCGGATCGGAAGCGAAGAATGCGGTCTTGACCAACGGCGAATGAGCGATCGCGCGGGCCACCCGGTCGCATTCGGAAGGGTCGCGTCCGCCTTCGACGGTAATGGCGATGAATTTGGTCGCACCCTCTCCGTCGCGCACGATCGCCTGCGAAAGTTCAATCGCGACTTCCTCCAGCGCGGCGCGCACCGGCACGAGACGCGGGTCGTCCTGGCGCTCGATCGGCCGTAGCTTCGCCTGCGCGGACGCCATCAACACGAAGCTGTCGTTGGTCGACGTGTCGCCGTCGATCGTAACGCGGTTAAATGATGCATCGGCGATGGTTGCGGCGAGGTCGCGAAGCAAACCGCCGGCAAGCGGAGCATCGGTCGCGACAAAGGCGAGCATGGTCGCCATGTTCGGGGCCATCATGCCGGCACCCTTGGCAATGCCCGTGACCGTCACCGTCACCCCCTCGACGTCGATGCGGCGCGACGCGCCCTTGGGCACGGTATCGGTGGTCATGATCGCGCGCACCGCGGCGTACCATCCGCCGGGCGTCAACGCGGCAGCGCAGCGCGGCAATGCGTCGATGATCTTGTCGACCGGCAACGGCTCCATGATCACGCCGGTCGAGAACGGCAAAACTTCCTCCGGCGCACAAGCCATCTGCTTCGCAACGGCCGCGCAGGTGAGTCGCGCGGCCGCAAGTCCGGCGTCGCCGGTGCCGGCGTTGGCGTTGCCGGCGTTGATCAGCAGCGCGCGAGTCTGTCCGCCTTGCGCCAGATGCTCGCGGCAGACGATAACGGGCGCGGCGCAGAACCGGTTTTGCGT
>DAIQRF010000069.1:0-3623 GCA_036786505.1 Casimicrobiaceae bacterium
CCACCATCGGGGCCAGTCCTCGACCGCGACGATGGCCTCCCAGACGCGATCGACGGGAGCATCGAGGTGCCAATGCGTAATCAGCGAAAAACGGCTCATCGTCGGAGCGCGGCAATCGTGCGCGCATGCGACGCACTACGGCAGGGGCGCCGCAGCGCGTCCGCGTCACGTCGGAATGGCAGCGGCACGGTTAGCGACTTCGACGAGGCGCATGCCTGCTCGATGCTGGCCACGGTCAGAACAAGGTGATCGATGGCGTCGACGTGCATCATCGCGCCTTCATGAATTTCCAATGTCTGGGCTTGCCTTCGGAGAGCCACTCGATCTCGATCTCGCGCGACATGTTCTTGGTGCGGGAAGTGCGCACGGCCGTGGGCGACCGCGCGGGTGTCACGGAAGATTGATTATGCATCGGACTTCGTGGCGCTTGCGTGCGGTTCATTTTTGTAAGCTCCTCGGACGTTCAATGCTGCCAGCGCGATTTGCAGCGCGACAAGCGCATAAGCGTGGTCGTGCCAGGCCCAGATGATCCAAAGCACGTTGCTGAACAGGAAACACCAGAAGCCGAACTCGCGTCTGCGCTTCGCCTGTGATGCAATGAGCCACGCGGCGACGACGGTGACGAACATCGCCGGCCATTGGAGCAGATCCAGATAATCCATGAGGCAGAAAAATAATGTAGGCAGATGCCGGGAAAGGTATTGGCTTCGCGTGGTTAGTGCAAGTCAGGTCGATCTACTTCCTGGACATCGGCGCTCGCGTGGCGAACTGCTCGTCCTGTGACGTAGCCGGCAGTTTGCCGCTGATTTTCGCCTCGCGGATAACGCGTACGAGCAGATCCAGTCCCATCGGCGCAAGAGAGCGCTCCCAGAGCTCGCGCGCGGTTTCTCCCTTGCGCACAAAGCACCAGTCCTGGGCAGCGATGGCACCCGCGTCCATCTGCTCCGCAAGATGGTAGATCGAGCCTCCGGCGATTGGATCGCCTTCCTGGATCGTCCATTCGACGGCGGCGATTCCGCGGTGGCGTGGCAGAAGCGAAGGGTGAAATCCGATTCCTCCCAGTCGCGAGCGCGCAAGCGCGTCGCTGCTGACGCGAGCATGACTGTGCGCCGCGACGATCAGATCGGTTCCGTCGGCGATGGCCTTCGCGGGAACGATCGATGGATCGTCGAGCACGACGACTTCCAGGCCTGCGGCCTTTGCCGCCACGCCGAGCCGGTCGTCGGCGGCGGGCACGATGACGCGCGCGATCTCGACACCTTCTTTGAGCAAGCGCTCGAGCGCGGCCGCGCCGAAATAACGCGAGCCGACAAGCGTCAGCTTCATCCGGGCCATTCCGGGTTTGGTTTCTGCCACGCGTCTATGCCTTTTTTTCGAATGCCTGCCTGGGGCTTGTCGTTGAAGCGGCGCCAATAGTGGCCGGCATCAGCTTTCGAAAGCTGACTTCTGCGTTGGCGATGAATGGTAGGTGCACTCCAGGAGGATGTCAAAGAAACGCGAAAGCGCGGCATCGCCCGGGCTTATGAGATCCGCGGCCATCCAATTGAAACGGCTAGGCATCGCTGGTCGAGTGCAACGCGATCCGATTACCTTCGCTGTCCAGGATAACGGCGCGAAAGCCGTGCTGACCGATCAGCGCCGCCTGGTATTGCGCAGCGTCGGATTGACCCTGTCGATATCCGCCTGGACTTGCGCGCGGCTGCGCTCATAAACGATCTCGCGTCCACGCACACTGCCGACGTAGGCCAGCTCGTTTCGGGTCGGAGTCAAGGTGCACCTGACGCTGTGGACGCCTTCACCGAGAACCACCTCGATTCGTTCCGCACGCTTGTTCAGAACGACCAGGTCCATCGTTTGTCCGCTTTCGGTGATGCGCACGCTGATTTTTTCGTCGTCCATGGACTCGTCTGCCCTGTTTCGTGAAAACGTGAAACGCTTAGCCGTCGCTGCAGCGCTCTGCACGGGTTCTTACAGTATTCTGTTGAACCTGAGCAGGGAAAGCGAACCTGAAAGCAACGCGAAGACGGCCCCCGCGGCGGCAAACAACACCACCGCCAGGCGGGTGTTGCGCGGCTGATCGGCAACGAAGCTGCGCGCCGCAGCCTGGGCTGCGGCAATGCGCGTCGGCGAAACGTCGGCCGCCCGCATGCTGCCCGAAGCATCGATGGCAAGGATCACCGTCTCATACTGGTACGGAAGCGTGACCAGGGCAGCGGGTCTCGCGACGGCGGTGATCATCGAAATCAGCGCCAGGTTGAGTCGATGGGTGTCAAACATTCGGGATGCGCGTAGTGCAGGCGGCTTGCGTTCGAAACTAGGGCTTGACGAATTTGAGGACGAACTCGTCTTTGGGTTGTGGCGGGTTGGGCGTGTTTTTATCGCGCGGGTCCGACGGATTGCGCATGAAATTGCCTTCTTCAGCGAGCTTGAACCCGGCCGCTTCGACCTCCCGGCGCAGGAACGCTTCTTCGACTCGATGCAGGGTGCCCGATTCGGAGATGCCGGTGCCCGGGCGCCCCGAGTGGTCGGCAATTACATACATTCCTCCGGGCTTGAGCGCGGCAAACACCGCCCTGTTCATTTGCGCGCGGTCGACACCCAGGAAGCCAAGATCGTGATAGTTGAACATCAAGGTGACAAGGTCGAGCGTGTTGGATGCAGCTCCGGCAGGAATCGGGGCCTCGAAAGGCTGCACGACGGCAATGATGTTGCCGGCCGCCCGATTTTTGGATCGTTCGGCCAGCGCCTGGGGCGAGGTTCGCGAGCCCGCAGGACGCGGCACCGCAACCACCGCCGGCGTTTGGGCCATTGCAGCCGGCGGAGACGCCGCCCCTTCAGGCGCGGTCGCCACCGGCGGCAATCTGCCCGCATCACGGGGTGCGCTCTGTCCGTAAACGCGCCCCGTAGGCCCGACTGCGCGCGCAATGAGCTCGGTGGTATAGCCGCCGCTGGCGCTCAAATCCAGCGCAACCATGCCCGGCCGCACCCCGATAAACGCCAGCATCTGATCGGGCTTGCGGCGGATGTCGTTGGTGCGATCCGCCGCACTTCGATCCGGACTGGCGAGAATTTCGGCAATGCGCTCCTTGGAAAGCGTGGCCGTGCGCCTTTCGGACGTCGTCGCGCAGGCGCCAATCATTAACACGATCGCGCCGAGCATTGCGATCGAAAAACACGGATTCACGATATCGCGCGCGCTGATGGCGGGTTTCATGGTGTCTCTCTACGCGCCGGTGGCCGATACATGAACGCCGCAACGAGCCCGAGAATCAGCATCAGAATTCCATCGAACACAATCTGCTTGACCACGGTCATGCCGGGCATCGGCTGCACGACATAGTAGATGGTGTAAGTCGGCACCACCGTCAGCAGTGCGAGCGCCAGGCCAAAACGAATCCCTTGCGGCAACCAGGGCGAGGCCTCGACACCCCGCGAATAGATCCAGACCAATGCACCCGACAGGATGACGTGCGCGAGGATCATCAATGGGAGGTAGTGCTGCGCTTCCGCCTCCGGCCGGAACAAACTCGGCAACCTGGCGTAATCATCGTGCAGTAGCACGCCGTGGACGACGAAGCTCCCGGCCATCCAGGCGATGAAGATCACGATCCAGGCGATGAAGA
>DAIQRF010000069.1:3723-8812 GCA_036786505.1 Casimicrobiaceae bacterium
TTTTGTTCATGACTCCCCCTCGTTTGTAAACGACTCGATCACTCCGTTGCTGAAACCGACGCGCGACACAGCTACCCGATTGCGGTGGGGCCGTGCTTATTAAGCGTTCAGCTTGGCGCCGTCAGCGCTCAATCTTAACCACGATGTTTGCAATCGTCGATGGGGAGAAAGCTGCCTCATAGGCGGAAAGTCGCCGATCCATCACTTCACCACTCGATCGCCAAGCGTTGGTGACGTAAATGGAGAAATCTGAAACCCGATTGATCCGCTTCATAAGCTGAAGCATTGAAATCCCCTCAACGATTACCGGAAGGGGCGTAGTGATACGGCGCTCTATGATGCGGTTGATCTGATCGTCGAGATGAATGAGGTGATCTCGCGCGGGGATCAGGAACAGATCGGTCTCGATCAACGATACATTGAAGTGCCACGCGAGATACCGCCCAAGCGTGGTTTTGCCGACCCCGGCGCGACCATCGATGGTGACGATGACACCACGTAATTGCCGCATGACGGGCGTCAGCGCGTCCACGACCTGCAAATAGGAGGGAAGGATTTCGGCCACGACGACGCCTGACGAAGCGAGTTAATAGCTGACGTCTCGCCGACAAGACCATGATATCGACTGGCGCCGGCCTGTCAATTGGACGCGATGAGGCTTGGACGCGATGAGGCTGCGGGCCCGCCGTTGCCCAGATCGGCTCTGCGGGCTCGAAACAAAACCCAGGCAAGTGGCAGGCACGCAATGGTGCGAAGTAGCAGAGATGCTGGCTTGGCCAAGTGCATGCGCAACCTCTACCGGCCCCGCCGTTCGAGTCCGGTTGGACACCGGGTTATGGCGCTCGTATGACGGCTATTTGAGCTTTCGGTCTTCGCGCTTGGCGGCTTCCATTGCCTCCGGCTCCAGTTCTTCGGCGTAGCGATTGAGGCGGATGAATACACCCCATCCGGCAAGGAGTACTCCTACGGAAAACAAGAGGCTCGCTGCATAGGGTAACTGCGCCGGGTCCTCGTGCAGGGCTTTAAACGTCGCAACGAGTCCTTCGATTGCAAGCGCGACTACAACTACCACCAAAAATCGTGACAAAAAACGGCGTACGCGTGTCGGCCCACTGATATGGGCGTCACGAATGACTTCTTCCTCCGTAATGGTCTGCGCAATTTGAAGGGCGACAACCGCAGCAGCCAACAGGCCTACCGCTTCGATTATCCCTTGCGCTGCAGCCCGGTCCAGGCCGGCGGCGAAGACTCCCCAGCCGATGCGGGCGGCTATTACGATCAGCAGGAGTGCGGCGCAGGCAAATAGCAGAGCCATAAGCGCGTGGACAGTCGAGAACAGCCGCAAAAGAGCTTTCATTGGCACATCCTGTCGGAGAGAACCTTGGAAGCGCAACGTCTTCACCCTGCGAATGAAGCAGAACCGGCGCCGAGCGGACGGCGCGCCTGCGCCATCGGGAGTGGAGAGCGATATAGATGCAATAGCTGCAGTGGTAGACATGCCGACTCCATGATTGACGGTGGCACAAGCGTAGCGCTTCGGTCCGCCTGATGGGTTAACGAACCAAGTCAACCGGCCCAGACGGCGAGGCCTAAGGCCCGCCGATCTGGGTTCGGTTGAATGCGATGTTAGGCATGTCGCATGAACCCTTGCAATCGGCCGCTATCGGAAATCTATTCAAGTACTGGGGTGCTTTTCTGCGACGAGACAAAGATCAACGCATCCGAAACTGCGACGACGTCGTGCTCCTCACCTGGGCTCGTAAACAGGTAGTCGCCCGCACTCAGTTCGGCGCTGCCAATGCCCACCGTTCCGCATAGAACCACAACTTCCTCGGTTCCGTGGTGGGCGTGGCGTGGGAACCGAGCCCCTCGGGCCAATCGCACGACGGACGAGCGACCACCAGTTTCGTTGTTTCTGAAGAGGCTACGCTCAATGCCAGGATAATCCGTAGCTTTCCACTCGCGAAGAGGCGTCATCGCTCACTCGCCGCCAACCGCAGACCAAGAAAGACGAAAAGCGTACCACTAGCGCGAGAAAGATGAGTAAACGCGCGTGGATGCTCGACGAAGAATCCGCGAATATGTGATGCAGCCACGGCCAGAAATAGACACCACACAGTTCCCGTTGCAACAAACGTAAGGCCAAGGCCGAGAAATGCGCCGACCTTCGTCGGGCTATCGGAATCGATAAACTGGGGCAGAAACGCCAGAAAGAACAGGGCGACCTTTGGATTGAGAACGTTCGTCAAAACGCCCCGGCGAAAGGCCAATCGCGTGAGCATGGAAGCAGGGTGCCGCAATGGCGAAATAGCATCGACCGGTGCGGTAAGAGCGCGAATGCCGAGGTAGATGAGATACGCCGCACCTACCAGTTTTACCGCGATGAATGCGGTTGCCGACGTTGCAAGAATGGCCGAGAGACCGAGTGCCGCGGCAACTGTATGCACAATACAGCCAGCGCTAATTCCCAAAGCGGAGGCGAGACCTATGCGTCGACCGTATGCAATGCTGGAGCCGAGAATGTAAAGCGAATCCTGCCCTGGCATGAGATTCAAGAACACGCCCGTTGCAACGAACAGCCAATAGTCGTGGATTCCCAGCATCGCGATGACGCCTCACGGATGAAGGGATGAAGCTAACCGGCGCCGAGCGGATGGCGCTGGATAGCGGCGGAGCCTGTCTATTTGCGGTTGATGACCAATAGAACGACTCCGGCGACGACTACCGCGAGGCTTGCCCAGCTCGGAATGACTGCTGTTTCCTTTTCGGCGACCGAAAACCTGAACGGCCCGAATTGGCCTTCATGGGTTTCCTTGGTGTATTCGAAATGGCCGAAGGCCAGGCCCAGAAGGCCGGCAACCAGAAGAACGATACCGAGTATTTTTGTGCCGCTCATATTTCTTCCCCCGAAACAAAAAGCTGTTGATCCGCAGCGGACAGTTCAGCGAGCGGAAACCGCGCAGCTCACCGCTTCATGCCACTCGCGATCGTCGTGGCCTTCGACGAACAGTCCCGCACGCAGCATGGAGAGCTGGCCGAGCAGGGCGCCGTCGTCGTCGGAATGTATTACATTGTCGAACGCGTCGAGGAAACTGAAAATCGCCGCGTTCGATGGCGACGAAGAATGCGACTCGTGATGCCGGGACATGGAGCCTCCCGTGCGGTGCGTTACAGAGATGCAGGCTAGGCGCCTTGTCACGGCACGTCAATCGACAAATCGTGCTGCATGCGCAGCATTTCGGAGTGTCTCGGCTTGTTTGACCGCAGCGACACAGGGTATGTTGCAGGACATCATGGCCGACGCGAAAAAACCCCTTAGTCCGACCGGAAAGAAGAACCGCTTCGGCAAAGCGTGGATGCAGCAGCACGTCAACGACCATTGGGTGCAGGAGGCGCAGCGGCTCGGCTACCGCTCGCGCGCCGCATTCAAGCTTGCCGAGCTGGCCGAAAAGGACAAGCTGTTCCGGCCGGGCATGGCGGTCGTGGATCTGGGCTCGGCGCCCGGAAGCTGGTCTCAACTGTTGCGTGAACGCTTGGGCCGCTCGGCGCGTATTACCGCGCTCGATCTGGTTGCGATGGATCCGGTCGCCGGTGTGCACTTTTTGCAGGCGGATCTTCGCCAGGCCACGGGGCTGGACGCGCTCGCCAACCGCCTCGAAGGCCGGAAAGTCGACCTTGTAGTGTCGGACCTGGCCCCCAATCTAAGCGGTGTCGAATCGGCCGATCAGGCTCGAAGCGTGCATCTGGGTGAGCTGGCGCTCGAATTCGCGGTCCGGTGGCTGCAACCTGGAGGCGATTTTGTCGTCAAAGCGTTCCAAGGCGAGGGATTCACCGAGTTTCAGCGCTCCATGCAGATCCATTTCGACAAGGTTTGCGTACGAAAACCCAAGGCTTCGCGCGATCGCAGTCGAGAGGTGTATCTCGTCGGCAAGGGATTCACTGCGTTGTCGCCCGCGCACGACAAAATACCGGACAAAACACCGTCCGGCGGCGCGTCTGGCGCAAGAGGCCGGTAAGAGCTAAAATTTGCAAGTATTTGAGAGACATCGACCCGTGGGTCCTGAAGGATCAAGTTGAATAATTTGCTCAAGAACGTTGGCATCTGGCTGGTCATCGGCCTGGTGGTTTTAACCGTCGTCAAGCAATTCGACGCCCGCCAGACCACGCGCGAGGCCGTTTCCTATTCCGAATTCATGGACCAGGCCAGGCAAGGCAAGGTCGAATCCGCCTCGATCGAGGGCCGGACCATCAAGTGGGTCGGCACCGACAAGAAGACCAACATCACTTACAGCCCGGGCGACTTGTGGATGGTCGGTGACCTGGTCAAGGACGGGGTCAAGGTTCAGGCCAAGCCCGAAGAAGAGCAAAGCTTTTTAGCCCAGGTCTTCATCTCCTGGTTCCCGATGCTGCTCCTGATCGGCGTGTGGATTTTCTTCATGCGCCAGATGCAGGGCGGTGGCCGCGGCGGCGCGTTCTCCTTCGGCAAAAGCAAGGCGCGCATGCTCGACGAGGCCAATAACACGGTGACCTTCGCCGACGTCGCCGGCTGCGACGAAGCCAAGGAAGAAGTCGCCGAGCTGGTCGAGTTTCTGCGCGACCCGGCCAAGTTCCAGAAGCTGGGCGGGCGCATTCCGCGTGGCGTTTTGATGGTTGGCAACCCTGGTACCGGCAAGACGCTGCTCGCGAAGGCCATCGCCGGCGAAGCCAAGGTTCCGTTTTTCTCGATCTCGGGCTCCGACTTCGTCGAGATGTTCGTCGGCGTCGGCGCGGCGCGCGTGCGCGACATGTTCGAGCAGGCGAAGAAAAATGCGCCGTGCATCGTGTTCATCGACGAAATCGACGCCGTCGGCCGCCAGCGCGGTGCGGGTCTGGGCGGTGGCAACGACGAGCGCGAGCAGACGCTCAATCAATTGCTGGTCGAAATGGACGGCTTCGAGGGTAACTCGGGCGTCATCGTCATCGCCGCCACCAACCGGCCCGACGTGCTCGACCCGGCGCTGATCCGCCCGGGCCGCTTCGACCGCCAGGTGGTCGTGCCGCTGCCGGATATCCGCGGCCGTGAGCAGATTCTCCTGGTGCACATGCGCAA
>DAIQRF010000070.1:0-8681 GCA_036786505.1 Casimicrobiaceae bacterium
CTGCCGGATGTGGTCGTCACCGACATTCGATTGAAGGAAGGCAGCGGAATCGAGGTCGTACGCAAGCTCCGCCAGCAGCTCACCAGCTCGACGCCGAAAATCTACGTTCTGACCAACTACGCATATCCTGAATATCGGCGGCAATGCTCGCTCGTTGGCGCCGATGGCTTTTTCGACAAGTCGGCCGAATACGACAGCTTTTTAACCGAGCTCCGGGCAGTCGCCTAGATTCCACCGCGCGCTTCGGCATGGATCCGATGCCGCGCATCGAATCCGCATCTTCGACTCCGAGCGCTCCTGGTCGAGCCTGGCACGACGATTGCGTCATTGTGCCCGGGTGCTTCGCGAAATGGATTTTCCGGCAAATTTTGCCACTTCCGAACTTCGATCCACACGCGCTCGGCTTCGAGCAGAAAGGATTACAAATGCTCCACTATGCGCTGGTATTTTTTGTCGTTGCGCTGATCGCCGCCGTGTTCGGATTCGGTGGCATTGCTGCAGGCGCCGCGGAGATCGCGAAAATCCTGTTTTTCATCTTCCTGGTGTTGTTCGTTGTGTCGCTCGTCGCGGGCCTGTTCCGCAGAGGGCGGTAGCGTGTCGAGCCCCGTCCTGCGAGGCGTTGGCGCGGCGATTGCACTGAGCGCTGTCTTCATTCTTGCCGGGTGCGATCGCCCGCGCGATAACCCGACACCGGCGCCGCAGCCGGTAGCCCCAGCGACGATACAGGTCCCCGATGCGGCGACGGCGCCGAACGCGGCCGCGGGTTCGCCGGCCAAGCCGGATGAGACGGCGCGTGATCGCGGCAGGCAGGGAGCAGACGCCAAGGGGAAAATGACCAAGGAAGAAGAGTCGAAAGCTATGCCGATGGCGGGCCAAGTCAACAATTACTCAAGTTCGGCAGACAACAAGAGCACCGCTCCTGCTACTTCGAAGTAGGCATGGCGGTCGCAAAATCGCAGCACGTATTGGTTCCACAACCATGCTGTTATCTTTGGACTGCGGACACTGCGGCCGATCTGTTAAGGCCGGCCGCCTTGGATGCGGCCGCGGGCGGGGCTCCCCTCCTACCTCCCCCTTTGCTTCGCCCGCCTTCTTTTTTGAATCTTCCCGCTTCACCGTGCGGTAATTTCTACCGCTTGCGGAAAGAGCTACCAGGCGCTCGATATTCGTCGCAGAAAATAGGGTGACATAACAAGGCCTGAGCAACGACTGAGCAACGCCTGGACGCTGGCATGCGGATTGCTGATGCGGCTTAGCGTCGCCGGAAGCAAATATCAAACGTATTCGCCGGATATTCGACACTTAAAGGAGACCGAGATGGAACTCACGAGCAGCAGCGTTGAACGCAAGGCCAATCAGGCGCACCTCGCGGTAGACACCGCCGCCGCCAACGCCACCGAAAAAGCGGCACCGGCGATCGACCGTGCTGCTCAAGCCGCGCATCAAGCTGTCGACAAAGTCGCACAAGCGGCTGCTCCGGCCGCGGATTGGATCAATCAGAACGCGGAACAATTGAAGCAACAGCAAGAAGCGCTGCTTGATGGCTTCCGCAGTTACGTGCGCGACCGGCCCCTCGTCGCCGTCGGTGTCGCGCTTGCTGCCGGCTACCTTGTTGGGCGTCTGGCCCGCTAAGGCAAGCTGAGGCAATGGATCGGCAAGAACCCGAGGCTGCGACTCGCGCGTTGCCCCTGGGTCAAAGCGTATCCGAGATCTGGGGCAGCGTGCGCGCACTCCTCGCCGACGAGGCGGACCTGCTCGCGGCCGAGGCAAACGTGGCGGTGCGCACGCTTGCAGCGTGCGTAATCTTCGCCGTCGGAGCCGCCGTCTTCGCCGTGCTCGGTGTGGCAGCGTTGTTGGGAATGATCGCGATGCAAATCGTGGAAAGTGGTTACTCGTGGCCCGCGGCGCTCGGATGCGTTCTCCTGATGTGTGCTTTGGGGAGCGCGACGTTGATCTTCGCGTTGCGCGGGCTCGCTTTGCAAAAGCTGTTCGCGGCGTCGCGTCGCGAGCTGCGTGGCAAGGCCTGAGCGCGAAGTCACGTCGATGATCGACCAACGCGCCGTGCGGGCTGCAGAACAGTCGGTCGCCGCCCGAAAGGCCACGCTCGCTGCGCAGTGGTTGGCGCTGCGGACGCGGGTGCGCGATGGAGTGACTCAACCTGCGACGCTGGGGGCGGTGGCTTTTGTCGGTGGGGTCATAGGCTGGCGCTCGGCCGCTCCAGAAAAGATCGTCGAAGTGGAATGCAAATGCCCGGAGAAGCCGCGCCCTTCGCTGTTGGGCGGCGGAATGCGTGCGCTCGCGATTGCCACGTTGCAGGCGGCGGCCTCCATTGCGTCAGAGGAATTCCTACGCAGCACGATGGCGCAGGCCGCTCGGGACGATGGCATCGATGATGTGCGATCGGAACATTAGTGCAGGAGCGCTTTGTGAAGCCGACGCTGGCATGCGGTTTGCTCCAGTGTTGCAAGGGTGGATCGAATCACCCCAATTCAACAAATTGAGGGGACTTTCATGTTCAAGAAACTCATATTTTGCTTCGCGGTACTTGCCGCGGTTTCGCTGACCGCATGTAATACCATCCAGGGTGCGGGCAAGGACGTCGAACGAGGCGGCCAGAAAGTTCAGGAAGAAGCCAAGGAAGTGAAGCAGAAGATTTGAAGCAACGGTCTGGCACGTCGCCGTCTTCGGTTTCTCACGAAGGAGGCGACATGCTGGCGCCTCATACTCCCGGATCGCTTTCACCGTGATCCCGAATGCTTTTCAGACTCATCCGGTAACAACTGAAGCGGAACGATTTACACCCTGGCCCGGCGTCGCGGAAGGATTTACCACCTGCTCACCTCGGGGACTGCGGACACTTATCCTAACTCACTGTAACAACTAAACAATTTGCGTTGGCATGGCGGTTGCTCCAATCTTTTGTGCACCGACCTTAAACGCGGTGAGTCGGGTTAGGGCCGGCAACATTCTCAACCAAGCCTAGGAGTGCACCATGAATTGGGACCGTGTAGAAGGCAACTGGAAACAAGTGAGCGGCAAAGTCAAGCAGCAGTGGGGCAAGCTTACTGACGATTCGCTGACGCAGATCAATGGCAAACGTGATCAACTCGTCGGCAAGATTCAGGAAGCGTATGGCATCAGCCGTGACGACGCCGATCGGCAAGTCAAGGACTGGGAGTCGTTGAATCAATAAGCACGCTCCAGAGGCAGCGGCTGTCGGCCGCCCTCCCAATTTTTCCATAACGAAAAGAGGTAGGACCATGAAATTGACGATCAAAGAACTGCTCTTAGCATCGACGCTGTGCGCGTTTGCCGCCGGCGTGCAAGCCGCGGACCCGCACAAAGCGCAACGCGAGGCCGAATACAAGACGACGGTCAAGCAAGCGGACGCCGACTACAAGGCTGGCAAGGAGGCCTGCAAGGCCCGCCAGGGCAATGACAAGGACGTCTGTATGAAGGAAGCCAAGGCAGCGCATGTCAAGGTAACCGCTGACGCCAAGGCGAAACGCAAGTCCGGTGCAGCGATGGCCGACGCCCGCGACGACAAGAACGACGCCAACTACAAGGTCGCCAAAGAGAAGTGCGACGCGATGTCCGGCGATCCGAAAGACGCCTGCATCCGCGACGCGAAAATGAAGTACCACCAATAAAGGAGGTGGCGCCGTCACTCAGGTGACGGCGCTGGAGCTTGCCATGGAGCAGTGCCTTTTTACTGTCCAGCAGCGCGACGACACGCGATGGCATGTCAACGAGACGGGGTTCGCGCGGTCGCTCGCAAGTTTTGGATTGAAAGAGGACGCCGTCGAGTACGCGCGCGAAATGGCGCGTTCGAAGCCGCCAGCCGAGACCGATCTTCAGGTCGTGGATGTAAAAGGGAGTCGCGAGCGCGCCAGCGCGTAGGGGTTTGCCAACCTGGGGCAGGACGCGCGCGACGGGCCCAGGGCTACGCAGCAAGACGGGTTGAGCTCACCTGCGCGAAGCGATTGCCCTCGACGCCGCGCGAGCGCATCATCACGCGCATCACCGCAGCACGCCTAACCCGCTTCGATCGGCCACTGAATGCCGTCACTCGGACGCGGTCCCACAAGCGAATCCGACGCGCGCTGATAAACACGCGCGGCAGGGTTCGCTACATTCGTCTTGTTAACCGTCAGCGAAGGAACGCGATGCCCTTGACGAAAGTCGGGCGAGCAGCGGATCCGATAAGCAGAACGTCTACTGCGAGATCGACGGTAAAGGGGACCCGGACATTCCGGCGCCGCCACATCCGAAACGTAATTGCGCGATGTGCGTGTCCGCCAGAGGGCGTGGATTGTCTGCGGAGTGGGGAGCGATGCAAACGCAACGGCGACCGTACGGCGGGGCGGATTCTGCAGCGAACATTTTTTTTCGCGCGGCAGGACGGCCTGGCCTTCGCCGATTGCAGCTCGGGTTTCGATCCGCGGTGGCCGGTGGCTCCGCCGCCGCGCGGACGTTTGCGCGGTGGCCACGCCGTTCGGTAGCATCCATGGGGCGATTGCGCTCGATTCGGCTTTCGTTGCGCTTTATCGCGCCGTTGGTAATCACCTTGGCGTTGCTGGCCTATGGCGTGGTCCCGCTGGTCGACCGGCTGACTCTGCGCTGGTGGGTCAACGACCTCGACACGCGCTCGCAGCTGATTGCCAATACGATGCAGGATCAGCTCGCCGAACTGGTGGCACAAGGGGCTGGACCGAAGATCAATAGTCTTTTCATGCGCGCCATTCAGGACGAGCGTCTGTACGCGCTCGCTTATTGTGATGAGGCCGGCAAGGTGCGCTACCAAACACCGACCTATCCTTCGTCGCTGGGGTGCCGCCCGCCTACCGACCCAGCCGGCGAGGGGCACTCCGTCGTCCGCCTGCGACAGGGACCGCTGCACGTCGTTCAGCATGCGGTGTTCCAGGGCACGGAACGAATCGGATCGCTAGTTCTCGTCCACGACATGAGCTTCGTCGAACGGCGCAGCGCCGACACGCGGCGCTACCTGATCGGCATGTTCGTCGTACTGGGCGTCGTCATCTCGCTGGTCACCGTTTTCATCGCGCATCTTTCGTGGCGTGGCTGGGTCAGCGGGGTGCGGGCGCTGCTGCGCGGAGAAGGCATCGTCCAACCTTTCGGCCAGGCATCGGCGGATGTTCATCCGCTGGCGAGCGACCTCCGCGCCTTGTTGCGCGATTTGGACATGACTCGCCGCAGCCGCGATCAGACCGCCATCTGGAGCCCTGAGATGCTGCGGGGTGTCCTGCGCGAACAGCTCCTCGGCGACGAAGTGCTGGTGGTGTCGAACCGCGAGCCGTTCGTCCATGTGCGCACCGACAATGGAATCGCGCTCCAGCGACCTGCGAGCGGACTGGTCACGGCATTGGAGCCAGTCATGCGCGCATGTTCCGGAACATGGATCGCGCATGGCAGCGGCAGCGCGGACCACGCCACCGTCGATCGCCACGACCGCCTGCGCGTGCCTCCTGAAAAGCCGACTTACACGCTGCGCCGGGTCTGGCTCTCGCCGGAGGAGGAGAAGGGTTACTACGCGGGGTTCGCCAACGAGGGGCTGTGGCCGCTGTGCCACATCGCGCACGTTCGTCCGATATTTCGCACCGCGGACTGGGAACAATACGTGCGGGTCAATCGGCGATTTGCCGACGTCGTATGCGATGAAGCGCGAACCGAAGACCCGGTGGTTCTGGTCCAGGACTATCACTTCGCGCTCTTGCCGCGCATGATACGCGAGCGCTTGCCGGGGGCGACCATCATCACCTTCTGGCACATTCCCTGGCCGAATCCGGAATCATTCGGTATCTGCCCGTGGAGGGAAGAGCTGATCGCGGGTCTGCTGGGGAGTACGATTCTTGGCTTTCACACTCGATTTCACTGCCAGAATTTTGTCGAGACGGTGGATCGATTCCTGGAGGCCAGGATCGAGCGTGAATCATCTACCATCTCCTACGGCGGCGATTTGACGCGGGTCGAGCCTTATCCGATTTCGATTCAGTGGCCGCCGGAGTGGGCGGACGACCAGTTGCCGGTCGCGCTTTGCCGTGCCAAGGTGCTGCGCGTCGAGCAGCTAGCGGACGACGTGCTCCTGGGCGTCGGCGTCGACCGGATGGACTACACCAAGGGCATTGTCGAGCGTTTCCTCGCCGTCGAGCGCTTGCTCGAACAGCATCCGGAGCTCATTGGCCGCTTCGTCTTCGTGCAGATTGCGGCGCCATCGCGTTCGGCGCTCGAGGAATATCAGCATTTCGAGGCGCGGGTGCGCACGCTCGCGGCTCGAGTCAACGCTCGATTCGGCCGCAACGGGTATCAGCCGATACGCCTGAAGATCGAGCACCATCCGCCGCAGATTGTCAACGAGTACTATCGCGCCGCCAATGTCTGCGTGGTGACGAGCCTTCATGACGGGATGAATCTGGTCGCCAAGGAATTCATCGCATCTCGGGACGACGAGCAGGGAGTGCTGGTGCTTTCACAATTCACCGGAGCTGCGCGGGAGCTGCACGACGCGCTGCTGGTGAATCCTTATCATGGCGAACAATGTGCAGAGGCGCTTTATCGCGCGCTTACCATGCCCGCGGACGAGCAACGCGTCCGCATGCGCAGCATGCGTAGGCTGGTTCAGGAATTCAACGTCTACCGCTGGGCCGGGGCGATGTTGCTCGATGCCGCGCGCCTGCGGCATCGCCAGCGCGTCTCGCAGCGGATTGTCGAGCACCAGCGCGAAGCGACGCCGCTCTCGGAGTGAATCCCGCGCTTTCACCCTCCGGTCTGGCACGTATTCGCGAATTCGTCGGCGCTCGCTCGCTTCTTGCATTCGACATCGACGGGACGCTGGCCCCGATTGTGTCGCGGCCATGGGACGCGCGCATTTCGGACGAGCTGCAAGTCCGGCTGGCGGCGATGACCGCAACACGTACGGTGGCGATCATCACCGGACGCGCCATTGCCGACGCGAAGCCGATGCTGACGTTTTCCCCGCGCTACCTGATCGGCAATCACGGCGCGGAAGGAGTTCCCGGCTTCGAATCCGCGTCCGCCGCGTATGCGCGTGATTGCAGCAAATGGCTCGAAGTGCTCCGCGGAGACGGCGAGGCGTGGCGCGCGACTCCCGGCATCGCCCTCGAGGACAAAGCCTATTCGATCGCATTTCACTATCGGCGTGCGCAGCCGCGCGAAGCCGCACTTCGGCTGGTCGAGGAACGCGCGGCGCGTCTCGTGCCTTGGCCGCGCCTGATCCATGGCAATTGCGTGCTCAATCTGGTACCGCGCGATGCGCCGCACAAGGGCGATGCGTTGCGCGCGCTGCTGGCCCATTCAGGATGCGAGCGCTCGCTCTATGTCGGCGATGATGTCACCGACGAGGACGTCTTCAGGCTCAAGCTGCCGGCGGTGCTGTCGGTGGGTATCGATCCGGAGCCGGGAAGCGCCGCCGATCTTTTCCTGCCGGATCAGAGCGAGGTGATCAGACTCCTCGATGAAGTCGCGAAGATGATCGAGGTCTGAACGCAAGGTAAGCCGACACGCGTCGTCTTTTGTCGCAGCGCGACGGCGGGTCGCATCTGGTCCAGACTCATCAAGGTCAGACGGATCCTGGCACGCGCGCCGGCATTGCCTAGGACGCGGGCGATCATTGTCTCGACCATCTTGTCGCCAAGCAGCGGGACGGCGACTGCTTCCCGTAGCGAGTCTGGTTGATACCGCCAATCACCACGCAGCGTGGGCGAGCAGGGTCGGCAGCGCGCAGAACGCACCGGAAGCCCACGCCCCAATTACCGTCGTGGAGAGGTGCTAAAGCGCCGGCGTAGATTACTCGAACAAATCCGCATGGGTACCGGCGCGGACAAAAATTACGACCTCATCGGGCCCGGTGCCATGGAGTTTATAGATCAGCAGGAAATCGCCACCGACGTGGCATTCACGGTGATCCGCCCACGCGCCTTCTAGTTGGTGATCTTTGTGCTCCGCCGGAAGCGGCCCATCGTTGGCGATGATTGCTGTCATCACCGCCTTCAGGCGGTGCATGTCGTACCGGCCGCTGTGGGAAAGCTTTGTCCAATCCTTCCTAAACTGCTTGGCCTTATCCGCGTTTCTTACGTGCGCGGCCCTTTTCTGCGCGGCTGGTCTTGCCTTCGAGATCATCGAATAACTCCTTAGCGGAGCCGAAGCGCGCGGCAGTCATCGTCCGAGCCTCTTCCATGGCGGCGATCGTGGTCGCGTTAGGAACCTTCACTTCAAAAGGCAGGCCCCTTAGGGCAACCACTTGCCCTAAGAAAAGACGGATCGCGGTGCTCAGGTCAAGGCCGCAATGTTGCAAAACCCTCTCGGCACGTACCTTCACCGCAGGCTCGATGCGTGAGCGCACGACAGCGGTCTTGTTGATAGCGAGCATGTCAGTATTCTCCGAGAGTGTTTATGTCAATGTAGTCTGTAGCTACATTGACGCTACACATTATATGGGCGAAACCGGGAAAAGGCAATAGGGAGAATCGGGAGCGGAACGGCGAAGGACGGCGAATGGTCGTTGGTGCTATTGCACCGCGCGATTACGACGACATGGAACCGCGACCGCACTAGCGTAAGCTATTGATTTTTTAGTTCAACAGCTTAAAACGAGACGGGTGGCGAATCAGGGACTCGAACCCCGGACCAAAGGATTATGATTC
>DAIQRF010000071.1:0-8589 GCA_036786505.1 Casimicrobiaceae bacterium
CGCCAGGGAGCATGGCATCTACGTGGTGCACGATCTCGCCTATGCCGACATTTGCTTCGATGACTGGAAGGCGCCGTCGATCATGCAGGTGCCCGGCGCGCGTGATGTCGCGGTCGAATTCTTTACCATGTCCAAGAGCTACAACATGGCCGGATGGCGCATCGGTTTCATGGTCGGCAACAAGGACCTGGTCAACGCGCTGTCGCGCATCAAGGGTTATCACGACTACGGGACGTTCACGCCGATCCAGGTGGCGGCGATCGCCGCGCTCGAGGGCCCGCAGGACTGCGTCGCCGAGATCGCGATGACCTACCAAAAACGCCGCGACGTGCTGGTCAAGGGTTTGCACGAGGCGGGCTGGCTGGTGGATATTCCCAAAGCGTCGATGTACGTATGGGCCAAGATTCCCGACGCTTACAAGGAGCTCGGATCGCTCGAGTTCACCAAGAAGCTGTTGGCGAAGGCAAAAGTGTCGGTGTCGCCCGGCATCGGTTTCGGCGAATTCGGCGATCAGCACGTTCGTTTTGCGATGATCGAAAACGAGAGCAGGACCCGTCAAGCCATTCGCGGCATCAAGCAGATGTTTCGCGACGACGGATTGCGCTGATTGGGCGAGCGATGCGGCACACACCCATGAAAGCTCTGCAGGTCGGATTGCTGGGCATGGGCACCGTCGGTTGCGGCACCTGGACGGTCCTGCGGCGCAACGAGGAAGAGATCACCCGCCGCGCCGGCAGGCCGATTCGCATCACCTGGATCGCGACCCGCACCCTCGATCGTGCGCACGAAGCCACGCGCGGTGCCAAGGACGTCCATCTCTCCACCGATCCGGAGGTGGTGATCGACCGTCCCGACGTGGACATCATCGTCGAGCTGATCGGCGGCATCGAGCCGGCGAAATCATATGTTCTTCGCGCGATAGCCAACGGCAAGCACGTGGTGACGGCCAACAAGGCGCTTCTTGCCCGGCACGGCAACGAGATTTTCGCGGCGGCGCAGAAAACCGGCGTGATGGTCGCGTTCGAGGCGGCGGTCGCCGGCGGCATCCCGATCATCAAGGCCCTGCGCGAGGGGCTGACCGCCAACCGCATCGAATGGATCGCCGGCATCATCAACGGAACCAGTAACTTCATCCTGTCCGAAATGCGTACGAGCGGCGCGCCGTTCGCGACGGTACTGGCGGAGGCACAGGCGCGCGGGTACGCGGAGGCGGATCCCACGTTCGACGTCGAAGGCATCGACACCGCGCACAAGCTCACCATCATGTCGGCCATCGCCTTTGGCGTGCCGATGCAGTTGGACAAGGTTTACACCGAAGGGATCACTCGACTCACGCGCGAGGACATCCGCTACGCCGAGGAGCTCGGATACCGCATCAAGCTGCTCGGCATCACTCGGCGCGCCTCGGTCGCGGGGCGTGCGGACGGCGAAGGGATCGAGCTCAGGGTTCATCCGACGCTGGTGCCGGCGAAGCGCCTGATCGCCAACGTCGAAGGAGCGATGAACGCGGTGCTGGTCAAGGGCGACGCCGTCGGAGCCACGCTGTACTACGGGCCGGGCGCCGGAGCGGAGCCTACCGCGAGTGCCGTCATCGCGGACCTGGTCGACGTCACCCGCATGCACACCGCGGACCCGGAGCATCGCGTTCCGCATCTCGCGTTTCAGCCCGACCAGCTCTCCAACATTCCTTTCCTGCCGATGGGTGAGGTGCGAACGAGCTACTACCTGCGCATGCGAGTGCTTGACCGGCCGGGTGTGCTGGCTGACATCACGCGCATCCTCGCCGACCGCGAAATCTCGATCGAAGCCATGATCCAGAAAGAGCCGCCCGAGGGCGAGGATCGGACCGATATCATCCTGCTGACACACCAGTCGATCGAGCGCCAGGTCGTCGACGCGATCGCGAAGATCGAATCGCTGCCGACCGTCAACGGCAAGGTGGTGCGCATCCGCATGGAGGAGCTCAATTGATCCGCAACAACCTTTCGTCGTCCCCGCGAGAGCGAGGACCCAATGGCGTTCGCGAAAAGACACTGGATTCCCGCTTGTGCGGGAATGACGATCTGACAGATCGTAGCGAGCGAATAATTTCGCGGCTACGTTGATGCGTTACGTCAGCACGCGCAGCGCCGGTTTCGGGCCGCTGCCGCCGCAGCCCTTCTCGGCGATTCTGCTCGAGGGCCTCGCGTCCGACGGCGGGCTCGCGGTGCCCGAGCGCTATCCGCGTTTCACTTCCGCCGAGCTGGCGGCGATGCGTCCGCTCGACTATCGTCAACTCGCGTTCGCGGTCCTGTCGCGCTACGCCGACGACATACCGGCGGCGGAGTTGCAGGCGATCATCGCCCGCACGTACACGTCCGCGACCTTCGGCAGCGACGAGATCGCGCCGCTGCTCACTCTCGAGCCGGATCTGTTTCTGCTTCGCCTGTCCAACGGTCCTACGCTGGCGTTCAAGGACATCGCGCTGCAGCTCCTCGCCAATCTGTTCGAGTACGTGCTTGCGAAACAGCACGCGACGCTGAATGTCCTCGGCGCGACCTCGGGCGATACCGGATCGTCGGCTGAGCTCGCCATGCGGGGCAAGCGCGGCCTGTCGGTGTTCATGCTGTCGCCCAAAGGCAAGATGAGCCCGTTTCAGACCGCACAGATGTACTCGCTTACCGACGCCAACATCTTCAACATCGCCATCGATGGCGTGTTCGACGACTGCCAGGACATCGTCAAGTCGATCTTCGCCGACGACACGTTCAAGCGGCGGTTTCACATCGGCGCCGTCAATTCCATCAATTGGGCGCGCATCGCGGCGCAAGTCGTGTATTACTTCAAGGGCTACTTTGCCGCGACGGGCGGCGACGATGAGCAAGTTTCCTTCGCCGTGCCATCGGGCAATTTCGGCAACGTGCTTGCCGGTCACGTCGCCAGACAGATGGGGCTTCCGATCCGCCGCCTGATCGTTGCGACCAACGAGAACGACGTGCTCGACGAGTTTTTCAGGAGCGGCCGCTACCGCGTCCGCAGCGGAGCCGAAACCGTGCAGACATCGAGCCCGTCGATGGATATTTCCAAGGCGTCGAACTTCGAGCGTTTCGTATTCGATCTCGCCGAGCGCGACCCGGCCGTTGTCGCTGCTCTGTGGCGAGAGGTCGAACGTAGCGGCGGGTTCGGCCTTGCGGGCACGCCGCTCGCGCTTCGATTGCGTGATGCCGGATTCGTCTCCGGCCGCAGCACTCATGCCGATCGCATCAAGACCATTCGCATGCTCGCCGAGCGCCACGACGTGGTGGTCGATCCGCATACCGCGGATGGCGTCAAGGTCGGGCTCGAGCATCGCGAAACAGGCGTGCCGCTGATCTGTATCGAAACCGCGCTGCCGGCCAAGTTTGCGGCGACGATACAAGAGGCATTGGGATACGAGCCGAAGAGGCCTCCGGCGTACGAGGGTCTCGAAGCACTCCCGCAGCGCTTTGTAACCTTGCCCGCGGACCCTGCGGCAGTGAAGGCCTTCGTTGCCGAGCACGCCGTTGCGTGAGCCAGCGCCGTCCATGAGCCAATGGTTGCGCGATCTCGGCCGGAATCTGTGGAGCGGTGCACTGCTCGTCTTCGGACAACCGGTCAGCAAGCTTCGCTTTCGCATCGGCGTGCCGCAGCTGCTGGTCTTGTTTGTCCTTTCGGCGTGGCTCGACCTGGCGGTCGACACCCTACGTCGCGAGCCCGGTGCAACGTTTGTGCTGACGGGTCTGATCGCCGAAGGATTCTACGGTGCGCTGCTGATGTTTTTTGCGGCGTTGCTGGCGATGATCTTCCGCCAGCCTTCGTTCGCGCTCGCGCTGCCGGTCATCCTGCTCTCGAGCGAGTGGCCGCTGCAGCTTGCCCGGATGTTCAGCGCGGCGGCGCAGGATGGCGGCGCCGAGTCGCTTGGCGCCGCGCTGCGCGTGGAACAGCTAATCCTGCTCTGGAGCCTCTTCTGGCTATGGCGCTCGGCGGCGGTCAGTCTGGCGCCCAAACACCCTCACTACGTGCTGCGTTCGATGGGCGCGGCCATTTTGCTGTCCACCCCCCTGTGGTTCGCGCCCGCGCTGTTGCCGGAGATGGCGTGGTGGGAATCCCCGCCGCAGGAGCCAGCGCGCGATGCGCGCTTCCCGAGCCCGGCCTCGGAGACGGTGCTGAGCGCGCAGCAGGAGCTCTTCGACCAGGCGCTCAACGATCTCGAGGACGAGCGACGCGGAGTCACCGATCTCTACTTCGTCGGATTTGCACCGTATGCGGGGGAGGACGTGTTTCGCAAGGACATGGAGCTCGCGCGCGATCTCTTCGACCAGCGCTTCGACACCGAGGGTCGATCCATCGTGCTGATCAACAACCCGAGGACGGTGCTGCAGCAGCCCATGGCCACGGTCACTAATCTGCGGGCGACGCTGAAGGAGATCGGCGCCACCATCGATCGCGACGACGACGTGGTGATGGTGTATCTCGAGAGCCACGGTGGGCGCGATCATCGCCTTGCGGTCGACTTTCCGCCGCTGGAGCTCGACCCGCTCACGCCCGAGACGCTGCGCACATTGCTCGACGAGGCCGCCATCAAATGGCGCATTATCGTCGTCTCGGCGTGCTATTCCGGCGGCTACATCGAGCCGCTGAAGGACGACTTCACTTTGATCCTTACCGCGTCGGCCACCGACCGAACGTCATTCGGGTGCGGCACGGAAAGCAACGCCACCTATTTTGCCGATGCGCTGTTCCAGCACGCGCTTCGCTTCGAAGATTCGTTCGTCAAGGCATTCGCTCAGGCACGTGAGCGCATCGCCAAGCACGAGCGGGAGGAGAAAGTGACCCCGCCTTCCGACCCGCAGATCTATGTCGGCGACGAGATGGCCGCCAAGCTTCCAAAACTCGAGGCGACGCTGCGCGCGCGCCGCGCCGGTGGCACGATCTAAAGTGAGAGCCGCGACGCTCCGGCGCCGCTTGTTGGTAGAATGATTGTTCGTGCCCGCGGTCATACGCCGCGCGCAGACCCGCCCGCGCCCGCGCGCAAAACTGTCCGATGGAAACCGCCAAAACGACCGTGCGCCCGCTTGCGGGATTGAAAGTCCTCGAGCTCGGTCAATTGATTGCCGGCCCGTTCGCCGGCAAAGTCCTGGCCGAGTTTGGCGCCGAAGTCATCAAGATCGAGCCACCGCCGTCAGGCAGGGACCCGGGTGGCGATCCTCTGCGTCAATGGCGACTGCTGCACGACGGCACGTCGCTGTGGTGGTACGTGCAGGCGCGCAACAAGAAATCGGTGACCGCCAATCTGCGCATGGCGGAAGGGCAGGCGATCGCACGCCGGCTGGCGCGCGACGCCGACATCGTCATCGAAAACTTTCGTCCCGGCACGCTGGAAAAATGGGGCCTCGGCTACGACGTGCTTGCCGCCGACAACCCGGGGCTCATCCTGCTTCGCCTGTCGGGCTTCGGGCAGACGGGCCCGTATCGCGATCAGCCGGGCTTCGGCGCGGTTGGAGAATCGATGGGCGGCATGCGCCACGTCACCGGGTTTCCGGAGCGCCCGCCGGTGCGCATGAACATCAGCATCGGCGACGCGCTCGCCGCGCTGCACGGCGTGATCGGCGTGCTGATGGCGCTGCATCATCGCGATACGCGCGGTGGCAAGGGGCAGGTGGTCGACGTCGCGCTGTACGAAGCGGTGTTCAACATGATGGAAAGCCTGATCCCCGATTACGATCTGCACGGCGAAATACGCGGCCGCATCGGCACCGGGCTTTCCAACATCGTCCCGTCCAACACCTACACGACGCGCGACGGGCACAGCGTAGTCATTGCCGGCAACGGCGACAGCATCTACAAGCGACTGATGCACGCGATCGGGCGCGACGATCTCGGTCAGGATCCCGAGCTCGCCAGCAATGTCGGGCGGGTCAAGCGCACCGCCGCAATCGACGGCGCGATCGGCGAATGGGCGGCGGCGCACGACCTCGACGATATTCTTCGCGCGCTCAAGGCGGCCGACGTCCCCCATGGCAAGATCTACACCGCCGCCGACATTGTTGACGATCCGCAATATCTGGCCCGCGAGATGATCCGGCAGGTGAAGCTCGCCGACGGGACGCCGCTCAAGCTCCCCGGGATCGTGCCCAAGCTGTCGGACACGCCGGGCGACATGGATTGGGTCGGTCCCGCGCTGGGCGAGCACACGGATGAGGTTTTGCGCGCCGCAGGGTACGACAGCGACGACATCGCGCGGCTGCGCGCGGCCGGCGCGATTTGAAAGAGACGAGGTAGGACCATGGAGCGCATTTTTATCCACGATGTCGTCGCCCGCGACGGCTTGCAGATCGAACCCGCTTGGGTGCCCACCGAACGCAAGATCGAGCTGATCGACCGGCTATCGGCGACCGGTGTGGCCAAGATCGAGGCGACGTCTTTCGTGTCACCCAAGGCGGTGCCGAATCTTGGCGACGCCGAAGCCGTCATGGCTGGCATCCAGCGCAATCCGGCGGTGACCTACGTTGCGCTGGTGCCGAACGTTCGCGGTGCCGAGCGTGCGCTTAGCTCCGACGTCGACGAGATGGTGCTGGTCGTCTCGGTGTCGGAGACGCACAACCGCGCCAATGTCCGCCGCACTGTCGCGCAATCGTTCGCCGGCTTCCGCGAAGTGTTCGACGTGGTTCATGGCAATCGGCAGAGCGTGGCCGGCGCGCTGGCGACCTCGTTCGGCTGCCCGTTCGAAGGCGTGATCCCGGAGCAGAAAGTGCTCGATGGCGTGGCTCGCTATGTCGACCTCGGCGTCGACGCAGTTACCTTGGCCGACACCACCGGGATGGCCAATCCGCGCCAGGTCGAAGCGCTGGTTCGCCGGGTGCGGGAGCGCTGGCCGGAGCTTGAGCTGGCGCTGCACTTCCACAATACGCGCGGCATGGGCCTGGCCAACGTGCTTGCCGGGCTGGCCGCAGGAGTCGTTCGCTACGAGGGAACGCTGGGCGGTCTCGGCGGCTGCCCGTTTGCGCCCGGCGCGACAGGGAACATCTGCACCGAAGATCTGGTGCACATGCTCGAGGCGATGGGCTACGACACCGGCGTCGACCTCGATAAGCTGCTCGCGGCATCGCGCCGGCTCGGCGCGATCGTCGCGCACGATCTGCCGGGGCAGGTCGTGAAGGCGGGCAAGTCCACCGATCTGCATCCGGCCCCGCGCGAGGTGGAAAGGATCCCGTAGGCAATTCCACAAGAGCATTGTCATTCCTCGCGGCGCGAGGAATCTGCTATTGCGAATAATCAACGCTTTGCCGAGCAGAATCTGGTCGCTGCTGCTCCTCGGAATGACATCGGGTTCCTTCGGCGTGCAAGCAACGCGAACCGGCGGCATGACTTGCCATCGACGCCTTCATTGACAGCCCCGGAACCCTGTGTGAGCATCGCGGCTCGGCGCAACACCGTTGACGGCGCGGGCAAGCCAGACCGCACCGATCGCCCATTTGGAGGAAACAATGAAACTGCTTCGCCGCTCTACGCTCGCCTTCTGCGCGACGTTCGCACTGCTGTTGCCGTTCGCTTCGTTCGCGCAAGGCAAGATCGAAAAACCCAAGGTCGCCATCGCGGTCGGCGGCAAGGCCGCTTTTTATTACCTGCCGCTCACGATCGCGGAACGCCTGGGCTACTTCAAGGACGAAGGGCTCGACCCCGAGATCAGCGATTTTGCGGGCGGCTCGAAGGCGCTCCAGGCAGTGGTCGGCGGCAGCGCCGACGTCGTCTCCGGCGCTTGGGAGAACACGATCGACCAGCAGCCCAAAGGCCTCATGATGCAAGGCTTCGTGAAAATGGGGCGCTATCCGGCGATTTCTCTCGGCATCGTCAAGGCCAAGGCGGCGAGCTACAAGTCGCCCAAGGACCTTAAGGGCATGAAGATCGGTGTCAGCGCGCCGGGATCGAGCACCAACCGCATGGTGCAGCATCTGATGGCCGAGGGCGGACTCAAGCCCGACGACGTCGCGTTCATCGGTGTTGGCACCTCGTCCGGCGCGATCGCCGCGGTGAAGACCGGCGATATCGACGGCGTGTCCAACGTCGATCCGGTGATGACGATGCTGGAGAAATCGGGCGAGGTCGTGATCGTCGCCGACACCCGCACCGAAGCCGGAACGAAGAAGGTGTTTGGCTTCTCCGACCTGCCGGCGGCGGCGCTCTACGCCCCGATCGATTTCGTGAAAAAGAATCCGAACACGGTCCAGGCGCTGACTAACGCCATCGTGCGTGCGCTGCTCTGGCTGCAGAAGGCCACGCCGGACCAGATTGCGGCGACGGTGCCGCCGGAATATCTCCTCGGCGACAAGGCGCTGTATCTTACGAGCTACGGCAAGGTCAAGGACGCGATCTCCCCCGACGGCATGTTCACAAAGGCGGGCGCGGAGAATACGCTGAAGTTCTTGGCTGCATTCAATCCCGCCATCAAGCCCGCTGACATCAAGCTCGCGCAGACCTACGACAACCGCTACGTGCAAAAAGCGCTGGCGAAGTACAGGAAATAACGCGCTCGCTCGATTGGGGCCGGTGACCAACGCTGCCGTAGGTGCAGGCGTCGCGCCGGCGCTGTTG
>DAIQRF010000072.1:0-8502 GCA_036786505.1 Casimicrobiaceae bacterium
CAGACATAACTCGAATCGAACATGCGCGAACGCACGGGCGGATGATCGATTCCGGTGCGATCGCGGGCATGTCCGGCGCTCGGGAAGGCTTCCCCAGCCAGGCACATACGCACGCGTGGCGCGAGCTCGTTGGAACGCGGCGGCGCCCGCAGTTTCGGATCGGCGCCCTTGGTGGGGAAACGGTGACCAACGAATTCACACTCACCCAGACGCAGACGCAGCCGAGTCCGGGCATATTGGCCTTTGCCGACGCCGATGGTTGCGCCGCATGGCTGCGGGCGGTACCTCTCACCAATATCCCCCGTTATTACGAGACCATCCTTGGTCAGCTGAAGCGCCTGGCGGAGGGTGACTTTGCCCCGCGCGAGCGGGCCCGCATCGCTGAAATAATGCGCGAGCCGGTGGTGTACTTGCATACCGAGCTGGCACGGCGTTATGCGGGCAAACCGCAACCCGCAGCCGAACGCGAAAACGAGGCGGCGGAACAAGCGCTTGCCTTATGGCACGCGTTGTGGAGTCAATATTCGGCGTGCCTGAAGCCCCTGCTCGAAGGCGATCCCGAGCTCCAAGGCGTGAAGGCGAAGGTACTTCAGCGCGGACTCTGGGTCGGCAAGCAGGTGATACTTGTACACGGACTCGCACGCCGTCTTCCCCCGCCGGCAGTATGGCAAGAGCTGCATGCCTATTACAGGCTCGCGGAGATTCTCGATTGTGCCGTCACGGCGGTGTCCGATGAGCTGACGCCAAACGCAGTCGGCGTCTCGTGCTACTCCACCTATGGTCACGCGCTGTTGTTGGATCTTGCCGATCCGTGCGCAATGACGGTGCGCCAGATCGAGTTGACCGACCGGTGGCTGTCGATGTGGGCGCGCAAGGTGTTCCCCTACGCACAGCAGCGCGAGACCGAGGGTCCTCTGATCGTAATCGATCTGGACGCACCCAACGGCGCGGTACTTTTGCCGGCGGGCCCGCGCAACGCAAGCGAGGCAACGCGCTACGGCTATCCGGCAAAGCTCATCACCAGCGTCCGTGGCCGGCTCAAGCGGCTGGCAAGCGGAGCGAATCCGGCAGAGCTGCAGTTGGGACAAGACGCTTCCGTCGAGGCGTGCACAGCGCTCCTGACCTCTCTCGATTCGCGTTGGTACGCGCTGCCGGCACGACGCACGGGCGGTGACGCGCATGCCAGCGTCGAGCTTTGCGTTGGCGGCCTGGGAGCGGCCTATTTCCGTGTTGCAGGACGCACATTCAACAGCCAGGATCTGCTGGGCCGGCTTTCCTACCAAGGCACGCAGCATCTCGCCACGCTTGGCGCCCTGACCGACTACGACCGCAACAAGGAAGAAGCCGAGAAGAACTGGGCGTGGGAATCGTGGCAGGGAAATTACGACTGGACGGCTGCTACGTTGCGCCGCGTCGGAACCGGGCCTCACCGCTGGCATCTGGATCAGTTGGTCGTGTTGCGCGTCGACGACCGGATCCGCTGCGGTTCCGTCACCCGTGTTGCGCTCGATAATCGCGGCGAGCTGGCGGTCTCCTTGAAACTGTGGCCGGGCTCGGCCACCGCGATGGCCGTTCGGGCATTGGCCACGATGCTGGTCGAAGAGCCGCCGGCGCCGGCGCTCACGCTGTCCGAGACGCCGGACGAACAAGCGTGCGTCATCGTGCCTCCGCGCACGTTCAGTGCCGGGCGCGTCCTGCGCTCGCTCGCCTCCGGCCCCGAGCGCAGACTTCGTTTGACGCGGCTCATTCAGCGCGGCGCCGACTTCGAACGCGCGGCGTTCGAGGAAGCGCCGGCCTAAACCGTGCCGCTTGCATGAATCGACTTGCGGGCGAGACGAGCCCGTATCTGCAGCAGCACGCCGCCAATCCGGTCGACTGGTACCCCTGGGGCGATGAGGCGCTGGCGCGCGCCAAGCGCGAGAATCGGCCGATATTACTGTCGATCGGCTACTCGGCGTGCCACTGGTGCCATGTCATGGCCCACGAGTCATTCGAGGACCAGGCGGTCGCGGATTTGATGAACGGCCTGTTCGTCAACGTCAAGGTCGATCGCGAGGAGCGGCCCGACCTCGACCAGATCTACCAGTCCGCCCACGCCATGCTGACCAGGAGAAGCGGCGGCTGGCCGCTGACGATGTTTCTGACACCCGAGCAGGAGCCGTTCTTTGGCGGAACCTATTTTCCGAAGACGTCCCGCTATGGGTTGATCGGCTTTGCCGACCTCTTGCCGAAGATCGCCGACGCGTATCGCGAGCAAGGGAGCGCGATCACGGAACAGAATGCGCGGCTGCTCTCCGCGCTGCGAATGACCAATCCCGAGCCACCTGGCGCAACGGAAGACTTGCCGGCGAACGCCACTGAACGCGCAATCTCGGCGCTGTCGAGATCGTTCGACCCGGTGCACGGCGGCTTCGGCGCGGCGCCGAAATTCCCGCATGCAACCGAGCTCGACCTTTGTCTGCGCCACTACGCGCGGCAAAACGATCTGCGTTCGCGCGAGATCGTCGAAGTCTCGCTCGCGCGCATGGCCGATGGCGGGATCTACGACCAGTTGGCCGGCGGCTTCTGCCGCTACAGCGTCGACGCGGAGTGGACGATCCCGCATTTCGAAAAAATGCTCTACGACAACGCGGCGCTGCTCGCGCTCTACGCCGACGCGTGGCGGGCAACGGGGACAGCAGGCTTCGCCCGCACCGCGAAAGGCATCGCGGGCTGGCTCCTCGACGAGATGCGCTCACCGGGAAAGGGCTTCTATTCGAGCCTGGACGCCGACAGCGAGCACGAGGAAGGAAAGTTTTATGTCTGGACACCGGACGAGGTCCGTGCGTTGCTCGATGCCGACGAATACGCCGTCGCCGCCGCGCATTGGGGTCTCGACGGTCCGCCGAATTTCGAGCACGAAACGTGGCACCTGCGTGTGGTTTCCCCCCTCGCCGACGTTGCGCGCACGCTGTCGTTAGCGCTGCCCGACGCGCAGGCTCGCATCGACCGCGCCCGCGCCAAGCTGCTCGCGGCACGGGCGCTTCGGGTGCGCCCCGGGCGCGACGATAAGCTGCTCACCTCATGGAATGCGCTCGTGATCGCGGCGCTTGCCCGAGCCGGGCGCATTTTCGACCAGGCGGCATGGCTCGGCGCAGCGCGAGAGGCCGCCGATTTCATCCACGACACGATGTGGCGCGACGGCAAGCTGCTGGCGACTTACAAGGACGGACGAGCCCATCTCAACGCCTATCTGGACGATCACGCGTTCATGCTGGCGGCGCTGATCGAGCTGATGCAGAGCTCGTTTCAGCCACGCGATCTCGATTGGGCGACCGAGCTCGCCGATTCCTTGCTCGCGCGATTCGAGGATGCGGCCGGCGGCGGATTTTTTTTCACCAGCCACGATCACGAAGCGCTCATACACCGCCCCAAGCCCGGTCACGACAATGCGACGCCGGCGGGCAACGGCATCGCCGCACAGGCGTTGACGACGCTGGGCCACTGGCTCTCGGAGCCTCGTTATCTCGATGCGGCAGAGCGGACGGTCCGGGCCTTTGCGCGCGAGCTCGCCGGCGAACCGACCGGATTCGCGTCGCTGCTGATCGCGCTCGATGGATGCACGACGCTGCCGACGACCGTATTGCTTCGCGGCGACGCCGCTACGTGTGCGGCCTGGCAACGCGCGGTGGAACGCGGCTATCGGCCGGCGGTTCAAACGCTCGATCTGTCCGGCCAGACGTCATTGCCTGGAACGCTTTCCAAGCCGCACGAGGCGGGCGCAGGGCAAAAATCTGCGACTGCGTGGGTTTGCCGCGGCACGACGTGTCTGCCGCCGATTCATTCGCTCGCCGCGCTCGAAGACGCGATTGACGGTCCTGCTTGAGGCCCCACTGATGGCCTCATGGCGCTTGCGCTGGCGCGCGTATTCGCGTTCCGGTACCATGACGGCCGATTTTCCCGATTTTTCGCGATTGTTCCATCAAGCTCACCGGAGGTCGCATGACACGTTACTCGCTTTTGCATAGCGTTTTCTTCATCGCTGCTCTGTTCGTCGCGCAAGCGGCCGACGCCGCGCTCGACAACACCTCGGCGGAAGCGATGATGAAAAAGGACGGCTGCGCGGCGTGCCATGCCATCGACAAGAAAGTGGTCGGCCCGGCGTATCAGGATGTCGCCGCCAAATACAAGGGCGACAAGGATGCGCTCGCGAAACTCGCCGACAAGGTCAAGAAGGGCGGCGTGGGCGTTTGGGGCCAGATCCCGATGCCGCCCAATGTTCAGGTACCGGATGCTGACATCAAAGGTCTCGTGAGCTGGATTCTGACCCTGAAAAAGTAGTCGAGCACCGGTCGCCTTCATGAAGCGCGTCGGCGTTCGCGTTTGGCGCAACATTTGCCCCAGAAATCTCCGACGCGCGATGGCGGCGCTCAAGCTGTTGCCAACCGACAGCGGTGAGCAGCGTGGCACTGCGTAGGTTCCCGTTTTGACAAGCGCCAACTGCGCCGGTAAGCTTGGCGCACCCGTGCAGGAGAGTGCAGTCGCGCTGTAGCTGCGGCTGCCGCCGAAGGCGTAACTCCCGCAATCGCTCAGGCAAAAAGGACTGCGCGGGCCGTAACAAACCATCTGGAGAGCGGCTGATCGGCGAGAAGTCGAACAGTCCACCGAAGGGGCACCGGTGCAGCATCGTCGCGATGCGCGCCGCAATCTCTCAGGTAAAAGGACAGACGGGGCGAAGCGCGCAAGTGGCTTCGCCCTTTTTTGTCGCCTGGAAGATGTCTTGCTAAAACAGACCCCGCTCAATGCCGTGCACCGCGCCGCCGGCGCAAAGATGGTCGATTTCGGCGGCTGGGACATGCCGCTCAGCTACGGCTCGCAAATCGAGGAACACCATGCGGTGCGCCGTGATGCAGGCATGTTCGACGTCTCGCACATGCTCGCGGTCGACCTCGAGACGGCCACCGTAAATGAGGGTGCTCGCGATTTTCTGCGCTACGCGCTCGCCAACAACGTCGACAAGCTGGCCTTGCCTGGAAAGGCGCTGTATTCGTGCCTGCTCAAGCCCGACGGCGGCGTGCTCGACGACCTGATCGTCTATTTTCTGCGCGAAAACTGGTTTCGCATGGTTGTGAACGCAGGAACCGCCGACAAAGACGTTGCGTGGTTTCGTTCCCTGCTCGACGAGCGCGGGGGAGAGCTCAAGCTCACGCCGCGACGCGACCTGGCGATGATCGCGGTGCAAGGCCCGCGTGCGCGCGAACGCGTTTGGGCGGCGCTGCAACATGTGACCGCGGCGAAAGCGGCGACCGAGCCGCTGAAACCATTCATGGCCGCCGAGGTGGGCGAGTATTTCATCGCCCGCACCGGGTACACGGGCGAAGACGGCTTCGAAGTCCTGTTGCCGTCAACGCGCGCGGCCGAATTCTGGCATGCGCTCGCCGCCGCGGGCGTCAAGCCATGCGGCCTGGGCGCGCGCGACACCTTGCGGCTGGAGGCGGGAATGAATCTTTACGGGCAGGACATGGACGAGACGGTCAATCCGCTGGAATCCGGTCTCGCGTGGACGGTCGATCTGGCGAGCGCGCGTGATTTCGTCGGCAAGGCGGCGCTGCTCGCGCGAGCCCCCACGCGGCAACTGACCGGCTTGCTGCTGGAGGACAAGGGCGGCGTGCTGCGCGCTCATCAGAAGGTGCTGACTCGAGCCGGCGACGGCGAAGTCACCAGCGGAACATTCTCGCCGACGCTCGGCGCGTCGATTGCGCTTGCGCGGCTGCCCGCCGGTATCGTCGCGGGCGAAGGGGTGCACGTGGAAATCCGCGGCAAGGCGCTTGCCGCCCGCGTGGTGAAACCGCCGTTCGTACGTCACGGCGAGAGCCTGCTCGCCTGAATCCAAAGGAGAAACCGCTATGAACGTTCCCACCAATCTCAAATACACCGC
The DNA here is from genome assembly GCA_036786505.1 of Casimicrobiaceae bacterium. GTDB lineage: Bacteria > Pseudomonadota > Gammaproteobacteria > Burkholderiales > Casimicrobiaceae > PALSA-1003. The sequence goes on from DAIQRF010000072.1 coordinate 5,918, forward strand.
CAGCCACGAATGGATACGCAGCGAATCGGATGGCATGTTGACGATCGGCATCACCGATCACGCGCAGGAAGCGCTGGGCGATCTCGTGTTCATCGAGCTGCCGGCCGTCGGCCGCAAGGTCAACGCCGGCGAGGCGTGCGCAGTGGTTGAATCGGTGAAGGCCGCCTCCGACATCTACGCGCCGGTCAGCGGAGAAATCGCTGCCATCAACGAGCAGGTCGTGGCGTCGCCGGAGATGGTCAACGCCGATGCGTACGGACACTGGCTGTACCAGCTCCGGCCGGCGAACGTCGCCGATGTCGCGTCCTTGCTCGACGCGGCGGCTTATACCGCGGCCGTCGGCGAAGAATGAGACCGCGATGAAATTGGATGAACCCGGCGGCGCCGCGGCGTCGACCAGAATCTCGCTCACCGCGCTCGAGCAGCACCGCGGTTTCGTCGACCGCCACATCGGCACCAGCGACGAAGAGCAGGCGCAGATGCTCGAGCTGCTCGGCTATCCCACGCGCGCGGCATTGATCGACGCCGTCGTACCCGCCTCGATTCGTCGCAGCGCGCCGCTGGCGCTGGCGGCGGCCAAGGGCGAGGAAGAGGCGCTGCACGAGCTCAAGCAACTTGCGGCCAAGAATCGCCTGCTCAAGTCTTTCATTGGCCAGGGCTACTACGGCACCTACACGCCCGGCGTGATCCTGCGCAACGTTTTCCAGAATCCCGCGTGGTACACCGCTTACACGCCGTACCAGCCGGAAATTTCGCAAGGCCGCCTAGAAGCCTTGATCAACTTTCAAACCATGGTCTGCGACTTGAGCGGGATGGCCATCGCGAATGCCTCGATGCTCGACGAAGCGACCGCAGCGGCGGAGGCGATGACGCTTTGCCAGCGCGCGGGCAAGAGCCGGAGCATGTCGATCTACGTCGCGGACGATGTATTGCCGCAGACCATCGACGTAGTCAAGACCCGGGCGCAGCCACTTGGCATCACGATCACGGTGGGTCCGGCGATGGCGGCAGCCGATGCCGATTGTTTTGCCGCTCTGCTGCAATACCCGGGCGCCGATGGCGACGTACGCGACTATCGCGCGCTCACCGGCGCCATCCACGCCAAGGGTGCGCTGGTGATCGCCGCTGCCGACTTGCTCGCACTGACGCTGTTGACGCCGCCCGGCGAATGGGGTGCCGATGCCGTCGTGGGGTCGAGCCAGCGCTTCGGCGTGCCGATGGGGTTTGGCGGTCCGCACGCGGCATTTCTCGCCACTCGCGACGAATTCAAGCGCAACCTGCCGGGCCGGCTGGTCGGAGCAACGGTGGATGCCAATGGCCAGACCGCTTTTCGGCTCGCGCTGCAAACCCGCGAACAGCACATTCGCCGCGAAAAGGCGACGTCGAACATTTGCACGGCCCAGGTGCTGCTCGCGGTGCTGGCGAGCATGTACGCCGTTTATCACGGCCCGCATGGCCTGGCGATCATCGCCCGTCGCGTTCATCGCCTCACAGGCGTGCTCAATGCGGGCCTGCAGCGGCTCGGGCTTGCGGCAACCAATGCGACGTTTTTTGACACGCTGACGATTGCGACCGGGGAGCGCACCGCCGCCATTCGCGACGCGGCCGTGGCGCACGGTGCGAATCTGCGCCAGGTCGATGCAGCGCATGTCGGAGTATCGCTCGACGAGACGACTACGCGCGACGACGTCAAATTGCTGTGGATGATATTTGCGCCCGAGGGCGCGGCCATGCCGGATTTCCAGTCGCTCGAAGCGACGATCGACGATGCGCTGCCGGCCTCCCTCGAGCGCACCTCGGCCTTCCTTACCCATCCGACGTTCAATCGCTATCACTCGGAGACCGAGATGATGCGGTACTTGCGGCGTCTCGCGGACAAGGATGTCGCGCTCGATCGCTCGATGATCCCGCTCGGATCGTGCACCATGAAGCTCAACGCGGTCAGCGAGATGACGCCGGTGACCTGGCCCGAATTTGCGCACTTGCATCCGTTCGCGCCGGCGAACCAGACGGTCGGTTATCGGGAAATGATCGGCAGCCTCGAGCATATGCTTTGCGCGGCAACGGGTTACGCGGCGGTGTCGCTGCAGCCCAATGCCGGCTCGCAGGGCGAATACGCCGGACTTTTGATCATCAAGGCGTATCACGCCGCGCAGGGGGAGCCGCTGCGCAACGTGTGCCTCATTCCAGCATCGGCGCACGGCACCAATCCTGCGTCGGCGCACATGGCGGGCATGAAGGTGGTCGTCGTCGCGTGCGACGACGACGGCAACGTCGACCTTGGCGATTTGCGGGCCAAGGCCGAGGCTCACCACGCCGATCTCGCGGCGATCATGGTCACCTATCCTTCGACCCACGGCGTGTTCGAGGCCGGGATCAAAGAGATATGTGACATCGTGCACGCCAACGGCGGACAGGTCTATGTCGACGGCGCGAATTTGAATGCGCTGGTCGGCCTGGCCGCGCCGGGAGAATTCGGCGCCGACGTATCACACTTGAATCTGCACAAGACTTTTTGCATTCCGCACGGTGGTGGCGGCCCCGGCGTCGGACCGGTCGCGGTAGGCGCGCATCTGGCGAGGTTC
>DAIQRF010000073.1:0-8431 GCA_036786505.1 Casimicrobiaceae bacterium
CTGAGGCGTTTGTCGGTCATTCAGCCCTTTTTCGCCGGAATCGCCGCCGCCCCGCCCGAGTCGTGGCTCGACGTGCCAGGCGTCGGCAGCGAACGGGTGCTGATGCTGATGCAGGACGCCGGGCGCATCGCGAACGATGCACCGGACGCGTATGTGGTGCACGTCGGCGATCGCGCGACGCGCCTCGCGATGTCGGTGGCTGAGAATCTGCGTGACGCCGGATTGGCGATCGTCGTTCACGCCGGCGGCGGCAATTTCGGATCGCAAATGCGGCGCGCAGACGCGAGCGGCGCGCGCTTCGCGCTTATCGTCGGCGATGACGAAGCAGCGGCCAACGTGGTCGCGGTCAAGCCCTTGCGCGACCCTGGCGAGCAGGTCGCATTGCCTCCGGGAGAGCTGGCGATGCGCATCGCTCCCGCAGTACATGACGCGAAGCATTGGTGATCAGCGTTCCCTCACCTCCGCGCCTCTCGCCGCCGGAGATTGGTGAGATGCTCCGCGACTATCCAACCTAGGAACCACGATGGCAGTCTACGATCTCGAAGAACAGGAAAAACTCGACGACCTCAAGGCGTGGTGGGAGCAGAACGCCAAATACGTCAGCGCCGCCGTCGTCGTCGTCGCACTGGTCGTCATCGGCGTACAAGGCTGGCGCTGGTATCAGCGATCGCAGGCCGAGCAGGCAAGCGTGCTCTATCAGGCGGTGAGCCAGGCGGCGCGAGCCAACGACCTGGCCAAGGCAAAAGAGCCCGCGTCACAGATCGTCGACCGTTTCGCCCGCACCGCGTATGCCCCGCGTGCGGCGTTGCTCTACGCCAAGATGCTCTATGACGGCGGGGACAAGGCCGGTGCTCGCGCGCAGTTGCAGTGGGTCGTCGATCATGCGCCCGAGGACGAACTCAAGGCGATCGCGCGCTTCCGGCTGGCTCAGGCAATGCTCGATGAAAAGCAATACGACGACGCGCTAAAGACCCTCGATGTCAAGACCGACGACGCGTTCACCGCCGTGTTTGCCGATCTCAAGGGCGATATCCTTGCCGCGGCGGGAAAGAACGCCGAGGCGAAGGCAGCCTATGAGATCGCGCTGGCGAAGATCGACCCGAAATCGCCCTACCGTGCTTTCGTGAAGGTCAAGTTCGACGCGCTGGGAGGCGCGCAATGACCCGCACACGCACCGCTCTGATCGCCTTGGGTGCGCTGATGGTGGGCGGCTGCCAGTCGCTGCCTTCGTGGATGACGTCGATCCCTTCGATCCCGCCGCCTTCGCTGTCCTGGCTCGGCATCGGCCGCAGTGCTCACAAACCCGGACCGCTGCCAAGCTACGACGCCAAAGTCACGGCGCGAGTCAACTGGCAGGTCCCGCTGGGCGGGAAGGACGGCGAAGGCTTTGCCCCGGCGGTGCGTCCCGACGCCATTTACGCCGCCAGCCCTGACGGCACCCTCGTCAGCGTCGATCCGGCGAGCGGCCGGCAAATCTGGCGGATCAAGACCGAAAAGCCCTTGTCGGCGGGGGTCGGCGCGGAATCCGCGGCGGTCGTCGTCGGCACCGCCAAAGGGGACGTGATCGCGTTCGATCCCACCGGCAAACCGCTGTGGCAGGTCAAGGTATCGACCGAAGTTGCCGGTCCGCCGAAGGCCGCCGAAGGGAAGGTCATCGTGTGGGCGCTCGACGGCCGGATCTTCGGCCTGTCCGAAGCGGACGGCAGCCAGAAGTGGGTCTATCAGCGTACCAATCCATCACTGACCGTGCGCCGCTTTGCCGGCGGCACCATCAGTCGCGGCGGCCTTTTCACCGGCACCGCCGGCGGCAAGCTGCTCGCGCTGAACCTCGTCGCCGGCGCGCTCGGCTGGGAGGCGAGCGTCGCCACGCCCAAAGGCGCGACCGAGCTCGAGCGTATCGCCGATGTCACGAGCACGCCGGTGGTCGAGGAGCGGCAGGCGTGCGCCGCCGCGTACCAAGGGCGCATCGCCTGTTTCGACGTCCTCCGCGGCACCTTGATCTGGTCGCGCGACTTCTCGAGCCTCGGCGGTATCGCCGCTGACGGCCGGTACCTCTACGTCACCGACGACAAGGGCTCCATTCACGCGCTCGACAAGACGACCGGTGCGTCGATCTGGAAACAGGACAAGCTCTCCGCCCGGTTTCCCAGCGGACCGGTCGTCGTCGGCGACTATCTCGGTATCGTCGATGGTGAGGGCTACCTGCACCTGCTCGACCGCAATGACGGCAATCTGGTCGGCCGCGTCGCGACCGACGGTTCCGCCGCGCTGTCGCAGCCGGTGGCCGTGGGCAACGCCGCCGTCTGGCAGTCGGCAGGCGGCACGCTGATCAGCGCCAGCGCGCGCTAATCGCCGGCGCTCCCGCGCTTAGGCCATCGCGCTCGGCTCCTTGTTCCACGACCGATGCTTCCCACGCTCGTTCTCGTCGGCCGTCCGAATGTCGGGAAATCGACGCTCTTCAATCGGCTGACCCAGTCGCGCGACGCGCTGGTCGCGGATTTTCCCGGCCTGACGCGCGATCGTCATTTCGGCCGCGGCCGCGGCGCGGATCGGCCCTATCTCGTGGTCGACACCGGCGGCTTCGAGCCCAAGGTCAAGAGCGGCATCATGCACGCCATGGCCAAGCAGACCCGGCAGGCGATCGCCGAAAGCGATGCGGTGATTTTCCTGGTCGACGGCCGCGAAGGTCTGACCGCGCAGGACAGCCATATCGCCGATCTTCTGCGTCGTTCGGGCCGCCCGGTGGTGCTCGCGGTTAACAAGGCGGAAGGGATCGCATCCGAGCGCGTCACCGCCGAATTCCACGAGCTCGCGCTGGGCGCGCCGCTGCCGATCTCGTCGGCGCACGGCGAAAACGTGCGCGATCTGGTCGACATCGCCCTGGCGCTCTGCCCCGCGCAAAGCACTGACGATCCATCGTACGCGGCCGGCGGTGACGACGGATCGCGGGTCAAGGTCGCCATTGTCGGCAGGCCCAACGTGGGCAAATCGACGTTGGTCAACACACTCCTCGGCGAGGAACGGGTGATCGCGTTCGACGAGCCGGGCACGACGCGCGATGCGCTGTATCTCGACTTCGATCGTGACGGCCGCCATTACACGCTGATCGACACCGCGGGCGTGCGCCGTCGCGGCAAAGTCTTCGAAGCGATCGAGAAGTTTTCGGTGATCAAGACGCTGCAGGCGATCGAAGATGCCAACGTCGTCGTCTTGCTGCTCGACGCGCAAGCCGAGATATCGGAGCAGGATGCGCACATCGCGGGCCACATCCTCGACGCCGGAAGGGCGCTGGTGGTGGCGGTGAACAAGTGGGACGACATCGGCACCGAGGAACGCGCCGAAATCAAGCGTGAGCTTGGCCGCAAGCTGGGCTTTCTCGCTTTCGCCAAGATGCATACGATCTCGGCACGCGACGGGAAAGGCATCGGGCCGCTGTTGCGCTCGGTCGACGGCGCGTACGCGGCCGCAATGTCCAAGCTGCCGACACCCAAGCTCACCCGCGCGCTTGCCGACGCCGTAGCCTTGCAGCAGCCGCCGCGCGCCGGGTTGGTGCGGCCGAAGCTGCGCTACGCCCATCAGGGGGGAATGAATCCGCCGGTGATCGTGATCCACGGATCGGCCTTAAGCACCATTCCGCGGACCTATCGCCGCTTTCTGGAACATTTCTTTGTCGGCGTGTTCAAACTGCAGGGAACGCCGCTTAGGATACAATTCAAGACCGGCGCCAACCCGTACGCGGGGTCTGCCGTCCGTCGCAAGCCCCGCCGTTCCAAATAGCATCTATAGTCCGGCCAAACCGTTGCGCCCGCCGGCATTGTTACGAGCAAGCGTCGCGGCCCGAGTGTGGCCACCAGGCGGCGGTCGCGAGCCAGTCGGCGCCGGCAAGCGCAGCAGCTTCAAAGCTTCCAACAATAAGCGGAGCAACAACCATGAGCAACAAAGGGCAAATGCTACAAGACCCGTTCCTGAACACCCTCCGCAAGGAGCACGTACAGGTCTCGATCTACCTCGTCAACGGCATCAAGCTGCAGGGCCAGATCGAGTCTTTCGATCAGTACGTCGTCCTGCTGAAAAATACGGTCACTCAGATGGTGTACAAGCACGCCATCTCGACTGTCGTTCCCGCGCGCGCGGTTACCATGCCGCCGCACGAAAACGATCGCGAACCCTGATCCGCCTCTCCAGGCTGATCTGCCGATCGGCCGGCCCATCGGTTTGGCATGAGGATGCCGGCGCAGGTGTGTGCCGGATGATCCCGCGCGTGCCGGAGTCCCGCGATGCTTGACCGTCCCGAAGGCGGCGATCGCGCGGTGCTGGTCGAAATCGATTTCGGCGAAGGCGATCTCGCGGAGCGTCTCGACGAGCTGAAGGCGCTGGCGCTGTCCGCCGGCGCGACCGTGACGGAGGTCATCACCGCCCGCCGCGCAAAGCCGGATCCGGCGCTTTTCGCGGGCAGCGGCAAGGTCGCCGAAATCGCCGCCCGGCGCATCGAAACCGGCGCCGACGTCGTGATCTTCGATCATCCCCTGTCCGGGGCGCAACAGCGCAATCTGGAGCGAGCGCTCGACTGTCGCGTGGTCGATCGGGTGAGCCTGATTCTCGATATTTTCGCGCAGCGGGCGCAGAGCGCGGAAGGCAAGCTCCAGGTCGAGCTGGCCCAGCTCGCCCACCTTTCGACGCGCCTGGTACGCGGGTGGACCCACCTCGAACGGCAAAAAGGCGGCATTGGACTGCGCGGGCCGGGCGAGACGCAGCTCGAGAGCGACCGCCGCCTGATCGGTCAGCGCGTCAAGTTGCTCAAGGAGCGACTACAGCAAGTTGGCCGCCAGCGCGAAACGCAGCGACGCGCCCGACGGCGCGCCGCGGTTCGCAACGTCGCGCTAGTAGGCTACACCAATGCCGGCAAATCGACGCTGTTCAATCGTCTGACCGGTGCCGAGAGCTTTGCCGCGGACCAGCTCTTTGCGACACTCGATACGACGCTGCGCCGACTGGAGTTGCCGGGCGCGGAAGCGATCGTCGTCTCGGACACGGTGGGTTTCATCAAGGACCTGCCGCACGATCTGGTTGCCGCCTTTCGAGGTACGTTGAAAGAAGCCGTCGACGCCGACCTTTTGCTGCACGTGATCGACGCGAGTCATCCCGATCGTGACCGACAGATTGCCGCCGTCGACGCGGTGCTGGCCGAAATCGGCGCCGATGACGTTCCGCGGATTATGGTGTTGAACAAGTGCGATATCGCGGAACACGCGCCCGCAGTCGAGCGCGACGAATATGGTAAAATTGCCTCTGTTCGTCTGAGCGCGCTGACCGGCGCGGGCGTGCCCGAAATGCGCGCCGCGCTGGCCGAGCGGTTCCCCCGCCCCGTGATTCGGGCGGCGACCGCCTGACGCGGCCGGACCCACCCGACAGACTCTCCACCGCGCCCAATCCCGCCGCAAGGCATCCGTCATGTCCCTCAACGACCCGCAATGGGGTAAGCGCGGCCGCAGCGGGCCGCCCGATCTCGACGAGATCTGGCGCAACGTCAACCGTCGCCTTAGCGAGATATTCGGCCGCACGACGCCGCCGGGCGACGGCGTGCCGCCTCGCCGTTTGCTGCCTCTCGGAGGCGCCGGCTTGCTCGCGGCGCTGGTCCTTCTGGTCTGGCTGGCAAGCGGTTTCTACATCGTCGACGAAGGGCGCCGCGGCGTGGTAACGCATTTCGGGCGCTTCACCGAGACGACGTTGCCCGGGCCCCGCTGGCACCTTCCGTTTCCGATCGAGGCAGTCGAGCTCGTCGACTTCTCGCAGGTGAAAACCGTCGAAATCGGTTACCGCAACAATCCCAAGAACAAGATCGCCAAAGAATCGCTGATGCTGACCGATGACGAGAACATCATCGACATCCAGTTTGCGGTGCAATACAACCTGAAGAATGCCGCGGAGTACGTATTCAACGCGCGCAAGCCGGACGACATCGTGGCGCAGGTCGCGGCGACCGCCATCAGCGAAGTCGTCGGCCGCAGCCAGATGGATTTCGTTCTTTACGAAGGACGCGCACAGATCGCCGCCGAAACCGAAAAGCTGATGCAGGCGATGCTCGATCGGTACGGCACCGGGGTCTCCGTGCAGAAAGTGACGTTGCAGAACACCCAGCCGCCCGAACAGGTGCAGGCGGCGTTTGACGACGCGGTCAAGGCGAGCCAGGACCGGGAGCGGCAAAAGAACGAAGGCCAGGCGTACGCGAACAACGTCGTTCCGCTCGCGCGCGGCATGGCGTCGCGGCTATTACAGGAAGCGGACGGCTACAACGCCAGCGTCGTGCAAAGAGCGGAAGGCGACGCCAGCCGCTTCAGGCAGGTGCTGGTCGAGTACTCCAAGGCGCCGGTGGTGACGCGCGAGAGGCTTTATCTGGACATGATGCAGTCGGTGCTGGGCAACGCCAGCAAAGTACTGATCGATCAGAAGAGCGGCAACAGCCTGTTGTATCTGCCTTTGGATCAGCTTCTGAAGCAGACGCAGGCGGGAAGCGGCGGCCCGGCGAGTGTCGATCCACGCGGGGCGTCTTCTGCGCCGGAGGCGACGGTGACGCACGACCCGAACCGCGGCCGCGAGCTCCCGCGCAGCCGGGACCGCGGAGAAACACGATGAAAATGGCGATGCCGATTCTCGCGCTGCTGGTCGCGATCGTGCTGGTCCTGTCCCAGTCGCTGTACACGGTCGATCAGAAACAGTTCGCGATCAAGTTTCAACTGGGCGAATTCATCGACGCCAAAACCGAGGCGGGACTGTATTTCAAGGTGCCGCTGGTACAGAACATCAAATTCTACGATCGTCGCATCCTGACGCTGGACGCACCCGAGCCCGATCGGATCACGACCTCGGAAAAGAAACCGCTGAGAGTCGATTTCATCGCCTACTGGCGCATCATCGACGTGCGCAAGTATTACCAGAGCGTTACCGGCGACGAGGAAGCTGCCAAGCGCCGCCTGGCGCAGACGATCCGCGCCAATCTCGCGCAGGAGATCAACAAGCGCACCATCCACGAGACGATTTCAGCCGAACGCAACAACATCATGAACGAAACGCGACAGAAAGCCGACGCTGACGCGAGGACGATCGGCGTCGAAATCGTCGACGTGCGCTTGCGCCGGGTCGAGCTGCCGGACGAAGTGCTGGCCCAGGTCTACCAACGGATGGAGTCGGAGCGCAAGCGCGTCGCCAACGAGCTCCGGTCACAAGGCGGCGCCGAGTCGGAGAAGATCCGCGCCGATGCCGATCGCCAGCGCGAGATCATTCTCGCCGACGCCTACAAGCAGGCACAGAAGACCAAGGGCGAAGGCGACGCGAAAGCTTCCGCGATCTACGCCAGCGCGTATGGGCAGAACCCGGAGTTCTACTCGTTCTATCGCAGCCTGGAGGCGTACAAGGCGACGTTCAAGAACAAGAGCGACGTCATGGTGCTCGACCCAAGCGCCGATTTCTTCCAGTATTTGAAGCAGTCGGGCGGCGGCCGGGCTGTGCAGCGCCGCTCGAACAAGTAACTGTCAGACCGGGAGCAGGCGGTGCCGGAAGCTCTCCTGGCGGCAGGTGCCCTGGTGCTGGTGCTCGAAGGCTTACTGCCCTTGGTCGCGCCGCGCGTCTGGCGCGAAGCGTTCACCCGTTTGACGCACCTGTCCGACGGGCAGCTTCGCTTTATCGGACTCGTATCGATTGGCATCGGCGTCATTACCTTGATGGTTCTCCATGCGTAACTGGGTATTGCCCGAGTACATCGAGGACATTCTGCCGCCTGAGGCCGAGGCCATCGAGCAACTGCGGCGCAGCCTGATCGATCACTTCCGCGTCCACCACTACCGGCTGGTGCAACCGCCGCTGGTCGAGCATCTCGACTCGCTGCTCACCGGAACCGGGCACGATCTCGAGCTGCAGACATTCAAGGTGATCGATCCCCTCTCCGGCCGTCTGCTTGGCGTGCGCGCCGACATGACGCCGCAAGTCGCACGCATCGACGCGCACCTCTTGAACGAGCCTGGCGTGACTCGGCTGTGCTACTCGGGCAGCGTGCTGCGCACCGTCGCGCCCGGGCTTGCGCGTACGCGTGAAGTGTTGCAGATCGGCGCCGAGCTCTATGGCGATGCGGACATCGACGCCGATCGCGAGGTACTGGCGCTACTGCTTTCTTCGCTCTCGCTCGCCGGCGCGCGTGCGCTGCACGTGGACCTGGGACACGTCGGCGTATACCGCGCGCTCGCCAACAGCGCACACATTGCCGGCAACAGCGCCGACAGCGAGCTGTTCACGGCGCTGCGAACCAAGGACGTGCCGGCGATCGCCGAGCTCACCGCCAGGTTGCCGGCGGCGTGGCGCGATGCATTCATGGCACTGCCGGCGCTCTACGGCCCGGCTGACGAAGTGCTTGCCGCTGCCCGTGCACAGCTTCCGGACC
>DAIQRF010000271.1:0-1922 GCA_036786505.1 Casimicrobiaceae bacterium
GTCGCCTGCGCCGACGCGACGCAGCCGGGCGTCAAGGCCATCCGCGATTATCTTGCGGGGCTGCCGTACAAGGTTTTCAACGACGGCAACTGCGCGCCGGGCAGCTATTACCTGGTCAATAACTACGGTACCGGCTATGCATTCGACGGCACGCCGAAGGAGCTCGGCAGCGCGAAATTCGTGGTGCCGCCGCAGGTCGCCCCCAACCTCGCAACCGCGCTCGCCCAGCGCTATGTTTCCTGGAAATGGTACAGCGGCGGACGCGTCGGCGGAGGCGTCGACAAAGACCGTTATTGCTCGATCTGCGACCCGCTCACGCATTCAACCGCGGTGATGACCTCATCGCTGCGCAGCAACCTGCAGGGCGTCGACGCGCTGTATCGCGATCTCGGCGACGAACAGACGCTGCCGGCGGTATCGTTCGTGATTCCGCCCAACCCGGAGTCAGGCCATCCCGCGTATTCGACCGTTTCGGCGCTGGAGCAATTCGTGATGCAATTGGTGGCCAAGGTGCGGGCCAATCCCGCGATCTGGAGCAGGACCGCCATTCTCGTCACTACCGACGAAGGCGGCGGCTACTACGACAGCGGCTACATCCAGATCCTCGATTTCTTCGGCGACGGCACGCGCGTGCCGTTGATCGCCATCTCGCCGTTCGCCAAACGCGGCTATGTCGACCACACCTACTACGATCATGCCTCGGTGCTTAAATTCATCGAGCACAACTGGCGGCTGGCGGCGCTGTCCGAGCGCAGCCGCGACAACCTTCCCAACCCGGAGATGACCGCGGCCGACCCGTACGTGCCCGCGAACCGCCCCGCGATCGGTGATCTTCTGAACCTGTTTCAGTTTTGATTCGGCGGCGCTGTACCGTTACGTTTCGGGCGATGCCAAGGGTCCTGTTCAATCCCGGGCAAGACGTTTCGAGCACGCCCGGTTCCTCTCCGTGGCCGCGCGGTGGTATCTTACGCCCACCGCGGCCAAATGATGGAGAGCACGCGCCACGGAATTTCACGCCACTGGAGACGTTCATATGCGTAACTTGCCTCGTACCCACAACTTTATCACTGCGGTCGTATTGTCGAGCGCGCTGGCGGTCATCGCCGGCTGTTCGTCGATGGGCCCGATGTCGGACATGATGTCCGGTCAGAAGATCGTCCTTTCAGGCAGTAACGAAGTTCCGGCGGTCACGACACCGGCGACCGGCAGCGGCACGATCACGATCAATCCCGATCGGACCGTCAGGGCGGCCGTCACCGTGACCGGCATGACCGCTACCGCGTCGCACATTCACGAAGGCGCGGCGGGCACCAACGGCCCGGTGATCGTGCCATTCACCAAGACCGGCGACAACATGTTTTCCGCAGCCGCGGACGCCAAGCTGACCGAGGCCCAGTACGCGGCTTACAAGGCAGGCAAGCTGTACGTCAACGTTCACAGTGCCGCCCATCCTGGCGGCGAAGTTCGCGCGCAGCTCAAGGGCAGCTAAAGTCTCGGATCGCACTGAGCGTGAATCGCGTGGCCGCGCGCGACGCCGCTGAGGCGGCCGTCGCCGCGCGGCCGTGCGCTTCCGCGTCCGATGGCGCATGAGTTTTCCATCGCCTGGCGCACTGTTCGCATCGCTGCTCTTTGGCGCGATCGGCATGGGGGCGCTCGTCTACGCCAAAAAAATGTCGGCATTCAAGCCGGCGATCCTCGGCGTGGCGCTGATGGCCTATCCGTACCTCGTGTCTGACAACCTCCTGCTCTGGGGCATCGGGATCGCGCTGACGATCGCGCTGTTCGTATTCAACGACTGACCGTGTCGCTTGCGACCGCGGGCCGGTGCGCCAGCGCGCCGGCGCGCAACGCGTGCAGTTCGCTTGTCAGCGCTTCAATCTTCTCCACGAAGCCGAGCAGTATCGAGACGGCGTGCGCGTCGA
>DAIQRF010000074.1:0-884 GCA_036786505.1 Casimicrobiaceae bacterium
CGGCGCCGTCCTCGGTCACGAACACCTCGCCGTGCTGGAACGGGCTCATCGTGCCCGGATCGACGTTGATGTACGGATCGAGCTTGAGATTGGTCACCCGGATGCCGCGGGAAGCAAGGATCGCGGCGAGAGACGCGGCGGCGATGCCCTTCCCCAAAGAGGAAACGACGCCACCGGTCACGAAAACGAACTTGGTCATGGACGACAAGTCCTGGAAATTGCCAGTTTACCGGAACACATCTTCCGGCACAAACCGCGACCCGGTCTTCAGCGCGCGGACGCGCCGGTGCACGCCCTCACGACGTGATTCGCTTGATGCTGTTGAACGCGGGCGGCCGATCGAATTCGGCACTATCGGGCGAGGCCGGCCGCGATGCGCGCGCGCACCTTTTCGCGTCCGAGCAGCGAGAGCACCGCATCGAGCGCCGGCGTGGACGCGGTGCCGGCGACGAGGTAGCGCAGCGGCATCATGACTTGGGGCGGTTTGAGCCCGTGTCGCGCAGCCGTTTCCTTAAGCGAGGTTGCGATGGCGTCGCGCTGCCACGGCAATGCAGCGAAACTTTCATCGAGCGCGATCAGCGCCGGCCGAACAGCGTCACCCACATGCTGCGCAATGCTTTCGGGCGGCACCGCCGGGGCGGCGTAGAAATAGGAGGCGGCACTTGCCATCTCCACCAACGTTCGGGAACGATCGCGCAGCAGTGCGCCAACTGCGGCGGGCTCCGGCCCTTGAGCGATATTGAATCCCGCGCGGAGCAAATACGGCGCGAGCCTGGCGCCCAGCTCCGCTTCCGGCATTCGCTTGAGATGCTCGTGATTGACCCACTGCAGCTTGTCGGCGTCGAATCGCGCCGGCGCCGGATTGACGTCGGCGACGTCGAACC
>DAIQRF010000074.1:894-8285 GCA_036786505.1 Casimicrobiaceae bacterium
CCAGCTCACGAATTGCTCGCGCGTGAAGATCTCGTCGTCGCCATGCGCCCAACCGAGGCGAGCGAGGAAATTGACCATCGCTTCGGGCAGAAAACCCTCGTCGGAATAGTGCATCACGCTGACGGCGCCATGGCGCTTGGAAAGCTTGCTTCCATCGGCACCCAATACCGTCGGCAGGTGGCCATAGACGGGAGGTTCGGCGCCGAGCGCGCGGATCATGTTGATCTGCCGCGGCGTGTTGTTGACGTGGTCATCGCCGCGAATCACGTGCGTGATCTTCATGTCCAGATCGTCGACGACAACGCAAAAATTGTACGTAGGCGTGCCGTCGCTGCGGGCGATGACCAGGTCATCGAGCTCGGCATTGGCGATTTCGATGCGACCTTTCACCTGATCGTCCCATGCGACGCCGCCCGAAAGCGGATTCTTGAATCGTACGACCGGCGCGACACCCGCCGGCGGCAGTTGTCCCGCTCTCAGATTTTCAGGCCGCCAACGGCCATCGTAGCGCGGCTTTTCGCCGCGCGCCGTCTGCTCGGCACGCAGCGTGTCGAGCTCCTGCGGAGACAGGTAGCAGTGATACGCATGTCCCTGCGCGAGCATTTGTGCCAGCACCTCGCGATAACGATCCATCCGCTGCATCTGATGGTAGGGCCCCTCGTCGTAGTCCAGCGCCAGCCACGCCATGCCGTCGAGGATGGCCTGGATCGCCTCGGGCGTCGACCGTTCGACGTCGGTGTCCTCGATACGAAGGATGAATTGGCCCTTGTGCCGCCGGGCGAACGCCCACGCGAACAATGCGGTCCGAGCCCCGCCCAGATGCAGGAATCCGGTCGGACTCGGTGCGAATCGGGTGCGAACGGGAGAGGAAACGCTGGACACGCGACGCAAGCCTCTCGAAAAGCGCGCATTGTACCGGACGCGAGTTTCCTGGCCGGCGTTTGCGGTGCCAGCGGGCACCGCGTGTGGTTTCAACCTATTGAGCATTACGGAAGTGCGTGACGCCCGGATCCTCAATATCGTCGCTCCCGCTCATTTTGGTAACTGAGCGGGAACCCATTAGCGTCTTTTGCCGGACGCCGCCTACGTCCCCACCGAAGCCTGCCCTCGAATGCTTGAATCGGGGGCGGGGACGACGCAAGTTTTACGACCGCTGGCACCCATCTCGGTAATGCTCAATCGGCGGGTTGCCAGCGGCGATTTGCTCGACCAGGGTCCGGTCCAACCAGTCGGCAAATCCTTGGTAATGACGGCGGACCGAGCCGTCGCTGGTACGCATCTCGTCGCAATGGAGGCGGGACACGGATGAGAAATGTGGAATTTGAGGGTCTTTTAGCAAGACTCGCGCCACTTGGGTTTTTGCTTTTGAGTCTAGAAGCTTAGTAAAACCGGCTGGCGGCCACCACCGCTTGGAGCGCCGTCCCAAGGGCCCTGGCGCACTACATTGGCGCGGTTTTTGTCCTGGACATCCATCGACAAAGGGAGACGTCTGTTTGACCCTTGGGTGAGCCGCGTGCTTAAATACTCGCTCCTGTCTGGGTTCGCGCGGGGCGGTTAGCTCAGAGGTAGAGCACTGCCTTCACACGGCAGGGGTCACTGGTTCGACACCAGTATCGCCCACCATGGAACCAAGGGGTTACACGCAAGTGTAACCCCTATTTTTTTGACCGCGTTTGCCGAGTTGCACCTATCGCGCCAATTTTTGCATAGGATGGCAGAGAAATCTGCAACGAGGTGCCGCGATGATTGCAAATTCCACGCCTTCTTTTTTAATCGATGCTCTGGTTTTCGACGCGTATGGAACGCTGTTCGACGTGCAGTCGGTCGCGGCAACGGTCGAGCGCCTGTTTCCCGGCCGCGGCGCCGCGTTGTCACAGCTCTGGCGCACCAAGCAACTCGAATACACTTGGCTGCAGAGTTTGATGCAAAGCCCGATGCAGCGGCGCGAGGATTTCGCCGCCGTGACGGCACACGCGCTGGATTATGCCGCGGAGGCCTTGGGATTATCGCTCGCCGGAGCGGCCCGCCACCGTGTGCTGGACGCGTATCTCGACCTGTCGGCGTACGCCGACGCCGGGCCGACGCTGGCGCGCCTGGGGCCTCGCCCGCGACTGATCCTTTCCAACGGCACGCGCGCGATGCTCGAGCCCTTGGCCGCCGCCACCGGCATCGCCCGTCATCTCGATGTGATCCTGTCCGTCGACGCCGCCGGTATTTACAAACCCAGCCCTCGCGTTTATCAACTGGCACTCGATCACTTGAAATGCTTGCCGATTCGGATCGGCTTCGTGTCGGCCAACGCATGGGACGCCATCGGCGCCAAAGCATTCGGCTTCACTTCGTTCTGGATCAATCGCAATCGGGCTCCGCTGGACCGGCACGGGCCGAAACCCGATGCGGTGCTTAACTCGCTGGCGGAACTGCCGCCGCTGATCGGCAGCGTTTGATCGCCGCGACCTTGCGCTACGGCATGTATTGGCCGCCGTTGACCTCGATAATTTGTCCGGTGACGTAGCCGCTCATTTCGTCCGAAGCAAGGTACACGAACGTGCCAGCGCATTCGTCCGCGCTCCCCAGCCGGTTCATCGGGATGGTGGCCTGCATCGCCTTGTAGTGGATCAGCAGTCGACTGCCCAGCCGTGCAAATGCGCGTGCGGCCGCGGCTCCGATGCCCGTTGACGCTCCGGTGATGAGGACGACTTTTCCTTTGAGGTCCGAGGCCATGCATTGCTCCATGACGGATTCTGACGGCAGCGCAACGACGCGATCGAAACGCTAGGCGACCGATCGCCCCTTCGCCTTCGCGCCGCGACATGCGGCGACTGCCTCGCGAATGGCGGCGATGGCCGCGGGACGCGGGAAGCTCTTGCGATATGCGAGCGCGATGCGCCGCGACGGCACCGGCTTGGCGAACGGTACAGGCACCACCAGCCGGCTATGGTATTTCGGCGTCAATGCATCGCGCGGCAGGACCGAAATGCCCAGACCGGACGCCACCATGTTGCGGATGGTCTCCAACGAATTGCTGCGCGTGACCGGCGCGTCCCCTCGATTGAGCTCCGGGCAGCTTTCGAGCACCTGGTCACGAAAGCAATGGCCGACGTTGAGCAGGATCGCGTGCTCGCCGGCCAACTCGGAGGGATCGATCGTCTTCCGCTTGGCCCAGGGGTGACGCTGCGGGACGACGACCTGGAACGGCTCCTCGTAAAGGAATTCGGTGGCGATGCCGGGCGGCTGAAACGGCAGCGCGATGATCGCCGCGTCGACGCGGCCGGTCTTGAGCGCAGCCTCGAGTTGTTCGGTGATGTTTTCCTCGATCTCCAGCGGCATGTCCGGCGCTAGCGCGTTGAGCGCCGGGACAAGATCGGGCAGCAGATACGGCGCGACCGTGTAGATCGCGCCCAGGCGGAACAACCCCGCCAGCTGGTTGCGGCCCGCTTGCGCGATATCGCGAATTCGCGCCGCTTCTTCCAGCACCTTGTGCGCCTGCTCGACGATGCGCTCACCGACAGGCGTCACCGTGATCTCGCTCTTTCCCCGCTCAAAGAGCTGCGTCTGCAGCTCCTCCTCCAGCTTCTGAATCGCGACTGACAGCGCTGGCTGGCTGATGAAGCAGCGCTGCGCGGCACGGCCAAAGCTTTTTTCCTGGGCGAGCGCGACGATGTAGCGGAGCTCGTTGAGCGTCATTGCCGACGCTTGAGAAAGTTGGCGAAGTTCGCTCCGACTTCCGGATGCTTGACTCCCAGCTCCACGGTTGCCTCGAGATATCCGAGCTTGTTGCCGCAGTCGTAACGGCGCCCGTCGAATTCGTAGGCGAGTACCTTTTCATCGTCGAGCAGGCGCGAGATGCCATCGGTCAACTGAATTTCGCCGCCCGCGCCGGCCGGCATGGCGCGCAGATGATGAAAGATGCGCGGCGTAAGAATGTAGCGTCCCACGACGGCGAGCCGCGAGGGCGTCATCCCGGGCTTGGGCTTTTCGATGATCCGGGTGACGCGACTGACGCGGCTGACTATGGCTTCGGTCTCGACCACACCATAGCTTCCAATCTCTTCCTCCGACACCGGCATGACGCCGATCACTGAGTACTGCTCGCGTTCGGCGATGTCGATCATTTGCCGCATTACCGGCACGGCGGAATCGATCAGGTCGTCGGCAAGGAGGACCGCAAACGGCTCGTTGTTAATCACCGGCGCGGCGCAGAGCACCGCGTGGCCGAGGCCGAGCGCTTCCGTCTGACGAATGTAAATGCAGTTGATGCCGCGCGGCGTGGCCGCCTGTACCGTTTCCAGAAGCGCGGTCTTGTTGCGCGCCGCGAGCTCCGTCTCCAGCTCATAAGCCTTGTCGAAATGATCTTCGATCGCGCGCTTGTTGCGCCCGGTAATGAAGATCATGTCGGTGATGCCGGCCGCGGCGGCCTCCTCGACGGCGTACTGGATCAGAGGTTTGTCGACCACCGGCAGCATTTCCTTGGGGCTCGCCTTGGTGACGGGCAGAAAGCGGCTGCCCAGCCCCGCGACGGGGAACACCGCCTTGGTCACTCTAGCGATTGCCATCGAGATCCTTGCTTCGCGCCGGAGGCGCGCAGAAAAATTCCCCTCGCCGTCGATCAGGGAGCGGGAAGTATTGAGGAAGCGTGGTCAGGGTGTCTGCCGTCACTTGATCTGTCCGTTAGCAATCATTGCCGTCAATTGTTGTTCATCGAGCACCGGCACGCCGAGTTCGATGGCCTGGTCGAGCTTGCTGCCCGGATCCGCACCGGCGACAACATACGTGGTCTTCTTCGACACGCTGCCCGCGACTTTGCCGTCATGCTCCTCGATCAGCGCCTTGGCATCGTCGCGCGACAGCGTCGGCAGCGCACCCGTGATCACGAACGTCCGGCCCGAAAACTTGCCGGCGCGTACTCGTCGTGTCGCCGCCTCGGTCCAATGTACTCCGGCAGCGCGCAACTGGGCAATCACGTCCCGGTTATGCGCCTCGGCAAAAAACTGCAAGATGCTCTGTACCAACACCGGCCCGACGTCTCGCACCTCGAGCAGCACATGCTCGTCGGCGGCCAGCAACGCGTCGAGCGTCCCGAAATGCTGCGCAAGGTCGGCCGCGGTGGTCTCGCCCACGTGGCGGATGCCCAGCGCGTAAATGAACCGCGCAAGGGTCGTCGCGCGGCTCTTGTCGATCGCGGCAACGACGTTTGCCGCGGATTTGTCCGCCATGCGCTCGAGCGCGGCCAGTGCCGCGACGTCGAGCTGGTAGATATCGGCTGGTGTGTGCACGAGGCCGGCGTCGACCAACTGATCGACCAGCTTGCCACCGAGCCCCTCGATATCCAACGCGCGTCGGCTGGCGAAATGAAGCAGAGCCTGCTTGCGCTGTGCCGGACATACCAGGCCGCCGGAACAGCGCGCTTTCACCTCGTCGGGCAAGCGAACTACCCTGGAGCCGCATTCCGGACAGCGCCTGGGCAGCACGAACTGCGGAGCATTCCGCTGCCGGCTCTCGGGCAGCACCCGCACCACCTCGGGTATCACGTCGCCCGCACGGCGAACGATGACCGTGTCTCCGACGCGCACGTCCTTGCGCCGCACCTCGTCTTCGTTGTGCAGCGTCGCACTGACCACCGTCACGCCGCCGACGAATACCGGCCTGAGCCGTGCCACCGGGGTTAGCGCGCCGGTGCGTCCCACCTGGACGTTGATGGCCAGGACCTGGGTCGGCAGCTCCTCCGCCGGAAACTTGTGCGCCAGCGCGAAGCGGGGCGCTCTCGAGACGAAGCCCAGCCGTTCCTGGTGCGCGACCTGATTGACCTTGTAAACCACGCCATCGATCTGAAACGGCAAGCTGTCGCGCTCGGTGCCGATGGCGCGGTAATAGCCCAGCAGTCCTTCGAGGCCGCGCACCACCGAGCGCTGCGACGCAACCGGAAGCCGTAACGCGGTAAGCAGATCGAGCAGCGCGTCCTGCGTCGCGGGTGGATTGGCGGCTCCCCAGTCGACGGCGCCCACGCCGTAGCTGAAAAAAGCCAGCCGGCGCGAAGCCGTGATCGCGGGATCGAGCTGGCGCAGCGCGCCTGCGGCCGCGTTGCGCGGATTGACGAATATCTTTTCGCCGGCCGAGCCCTGCGCCGCATTGAGCGCGGCGAAATCGCGCTTGAGCATAAGCACCTCGCCGCGGACTTCTAGCAAAGGCGGCGCGTTCATCGGCAACCGCATCGGTATCGCGCGCACCGTTCGAAGGTTGGCGGTGACGTTTTCGCCGGTGTAGCCGTCGCCGCGCGTCGCGCCGAGCGTGAATCGCCCGCGCTCGTAGACCAGGCTGACCGCAAGGCCGTCGAATTTGGGCTCGACCGCGTAATCTACCTGCTCGACACTGAGCACGTTGCGAACGCGTCGATCGAAAGCCTCGGCCTCCTCGTCCGCGAATGCGTTGTTGAGCGACAGCATCGGCACGCGATGCGTGACCGGGTCGAATTCGGTCGCCGGCTGACCGCCGACGCGTTGGGTCGGTGAATCGGGCATCGCCAGCGCCGGGTAGTCGCGCTCGAGCGCCTGCAACTCTCGGAACAGGCGGTCATACTCCACGTCGCTGACCGCGGGCGCGTCGTCGACGTAATAGCGATAGTTGTGCGCATCGAGATCGGTGCGAAGCTTCGCCGCGCGCTGGGCGATCTTGGCAGGGACCGCGGTCGTGGCCATGAATTCAGATTCACTACTAGCCGAACAAACGCAGAGCGCGCGGGCCGCCGGGATCGATGTGCGCCTCGCGCAAGGCAGTGGCTGTCGCCAGCACCTGGGCGCGAATCGCGGCCAGCGAAGTGTCGGTGATCGGTCGCCGATTGTCGTCGACCAGCACGCCTTCGAGCGTCTGCGTCATGCGCTTCGCGGCCAGGCGCATCTGATCGAACACCCGGACCGGATCCGCAACACGAGGAATGTCGAGCACAAACACGACCCCGGGTGTGGTCATCCGGCGCAGGCTTTCGATGCTGAACGGCTCCTGCTTGTAATTCTGCAGCGTGTACAGCGGCGCGCCGGTCTCCTCCTGCGGGTACTCGAAATGACCCGCCGCGTTGATCCGAAACCCCGACGCTTCGGCCACGCCGCGCAAGCGCGTTCCGACGATCTGGCCCAATTCGCTCTTGAGAATGGTCAGCCCGATCTGGACATCGAGATCGGCGCAAAAGCGGTCGAGCGCCTCGGCGCGATCGGCTTCCGCTGCGGGATCCAACCTCGCATGCGGGCCTCCCAAAGCGGCGGCAACGTCGGAAACCAGGCGCCGAAAGGCTTCGACGTCGGCCCGCGACACCGACCCGGTGCGATTCGCGAGCAGCAGGCATGCGGCGACTTCGTGCCACGGGCCTTGCGTCGCGGTGTCGATGAGCTGCCACGCCG
>DAIQRF010000075.1:0-8278 GCA_036786505.1 Casimicrobiaceae bacterium
AGGCTACCGCCGATCGCTGCATCCGTGTGGTGACGCAGCTGCTGGGTCTCGCGCGGGCTGAGGCCGCCCACTCGGGCGGCATAGCACTACAACCGCTCGACCTAGACGCGGTGTGCGTCGAGATCGTCACGGAGCGCGTGAACGGGGCCTTCGCGCGGCGGATCGACCTCGGGATCGAGGGCGTGAGCGGCGCCGTCGTGGCGGGCGATCCAACGCTGCTGCGCGAGGCGCTAGGCAACCTCGTCGACAACGCAGTGAGCTACAGTCCCCCAGGCGCCAACGTGACCGTTCGCGCGCACGTCGAGGACGGCGTTGCGCGCATCGCCGTAACCGACGCGGGGCCGGGGGTGGCGGAGGCCGAGCGCGAGCGGATCTTCGAGCGTTTCCAACGCGGGGAAACGGCGGAAGGCACAGGCACCGGTCTCGGCCTGCCGGTCGCCCGACGCTGTGCCCAAGCCATGGGCGGCGATGTTGTGCTGCTCGATTCGCCCGCCAGCACCGGCGCGACGTTCGTGCTCGAGCTGCGCCTCGCGCCGGCTTGGGAAGCCGCGGCCGGCGGCGCGGAGCGACTAACAGGTTAGCTTGCGGTGCTCGAGCGCGAAGTCCGAGCCAAGTGCATGCCGATATTCCGAGGCAAACGAAACAATGCCCGAAGGTATCTCCTTACGAAGTTCGCCCGAGATTGAGAGCGTTTGCTCAATGTGCGGTGCTTGGCTTCGATGCAATTCCGCTTGACGCTCGACAGCGGACGTCCACGCCAGTCTGCGAGTTGCTTGGCAATGCCACGAGAGGTGACGCGGAGTCGCAGACCACTGACCACTGTGTCGTGAAACGTGGCACGGGCGCGGAGCGTGGGTAATGGTAGGTTCTCAATCGGCTGTTTGTTGAAACGCAGCTGAATAGATGCGGACACGATGCTTCCTTTTGGGGTTACACGGGGGTTACAATCCATTGGCAAAGTGGGCTCGATTCACCAACTCGCTCCAGCCAAGGGAGGCGTATTGCAGCGCAGCTACACGCATTGAACTCGGTAAGACTGAAAGTCCTTGTGTCAGAAATTCAATTCCCCTTGGCGGCCAGATTTAGCGTGGCGCGAAGCGACGTGCAAAATGGCTGAAGGTTGTAATTCCGCTCTCGGCTTGCAGATTTGATTTCAGCCTCGAGCCGCGTCGCCCGTTCGGAGATCAGCGGCATTCGGTGGTTGTGATAGCACTCACATCGGCAGTAGACAAATTCCCAGTTTCCAATGCGATCGATAGGAAACCCCCGTTGGTTGCGCATCGTCTGCGACAACTTTGCTCACTCGTGGCCGACACCCATTACGACATTCTCTCGCCAATGGACCGACCGATGACGCGGCTCCGGCTCCCGCATCGAGCATTCGCCGCTCGATCGCCCTCGTCGGCCGATCGCCGCAAGCAAGGCGGCACGTGAAATGAACTCCGGAAACGCGACGGTTTCGGAATACTTGATCGACATTGCCACGTGGATTCGCAAAAGCGCGTGGCCGCGGTCCCAGCCTGCCGAAGAGTTGCCGCTGCGATCGGAGCTGTTCAGTGCCGATCAGATGGAACAGCACGGCAGAGTACTCGCGGCTTCCCATCAGTTGACCAAGCGCCGGGGCTCCGATCAGCTTCTGACGCGCCTGGCCGACAACGGAGGCACGCTGCTCGGCGTCTGTAATCTGTTGACCGCGGCAGTCTCGGCAAACCATCGACTGACGCCGGCCGGCGAGTGGTTGCTCGACAACCTGTATCTGATCGAAGAGCAGATCCGCACTGCCAAGCGCCACCTGCCTAAGGACTACAGCCGGGAGCTGCCTCGGTTGGCCCGTGGGGCCTCAGCCGGCCTGCCGCGCGTGTACGACATCGCGCTGCAAACGATCTCCCACGGCGACGGTCGGGTCGACACCGAAAGTCTGAGTCGTTTTGTGGCGGCCTATCAGACCGTCAGCACCCTGCAACTCGGAGAACTGTGGGCCATTCCGATCATGCTGCGGCTGGCCTTGATCGAAAATCTGCGCCGCGTCGGCGCGCGCATTGCCGCCGGCAGGGTGGACCGGAACCTCGCCGACGCGTGGGCCGACGAGATGACGGAAATCGCCGAAAGCGATCCCAAGAGCCTGATCCTCGTTGTCGCAGACATGGCGCGGTCGGATCCGCCGATGACGACCCCGTTCGTTTCGGAATTGGCGCGGCGCTTGCAGGGACAGAGCCCTGCCCTGGCACTGCCGCTGACGTGGATCGAGCAGCGTCTCGCCGAATCGAATCGCACGATCGAGCAACTGGTGCAATCGGGAAATCAGCAACAGGCGGCCGATCAGGTCTCCATCTCCAACAGCATCGGCAGTTTGCGCATGCTCGGTGCCATCGACTGGCGCGAATTCGCCGAGAGCAACAGCATCGTCGAGCGGACATTGCGGCAGGACCCCAACGGCGTCTATGGCCGGATGGATTTCGCCACGCGTGATCGTTACCGGCACGTCGTCGAGCGTCTGGCCAAGACCAGTTCCTTCTCGGAAGTCGCGGTGGCCGACGCCGCGCTTGAGCTTGCGCGCGAAAGCGCGGCGCGATCGAGCGGCGACGAACCCGCAGCGCACGTGGGCTTTCATCTGATCGACACCGGCTTGCCGAATCTCGAGCGAATCGTACAGGCCCGTCTGACGCCATTGGAGAACGTCTGGCGGGCCGGCCGCGAGTATCCGCTTTTCTACTATCTGGGCGCAATCACGCTGCTCACCGCAAGCCTGGTCGGCGCGTTGCTTCTCAGGGCCTATGGAGATGGCGCGCGCGAATGGCTGCTGGCGGCGGTGGGCATCCTGTCGCTGATCGCGTCGAGTCAGGCGGCAGTCGAGGTGGTCAACTGGTTGGCGCAGATGATGGTGACGCCGCATCCGCTGCCGCGTATGGATTTTTCGGAGGGCATTCCGTCCGCGTCGCACACGTTGGTGGTGGTCCCGACCATGCTCAACAGCGCCGCTGACATCGGCGATCTGGCCGAGGCGCTGGAGGTTCGTTTCCTCGCCAATCGCGACCGCAACCTGCATTTCGGTCTGTTGACGGATTTCCAGGACGCGGACCAGGAAGTGCTGCCGCAGGACGCGTCGTTGTTGGAGCTCACGCGAAGGAGCATCGAAGAGCTCAACGAAAAGTACGCCGAGGCGCCGGGTGACGCCGCAGATGTCGCCGTGGACGGAGCCGGTGACGGCGCCCAACACGGTCCGTTCTTTTTGTTCCATCGCCCGCGAAGATGGAATGCGCAAGAACGGATCTGGATGGGTTTTGAGCGCAAGCGCGGAAAACTCGCGGACTTGAATGCGCTCCTGCGCGGTACCGGCAACGCGTTCTCGCTCGTCGTCGGCAATACGGCATGGTTATCGGGGGTGAAGTACGTCATCTCGCTCGACACCGACACGCAATTGCCGCGCGACTCCGCGCGTCAATTCGTCGGCGCGATGGCCCACCCGCTGAATCGTCCGCGATTCGGGACCGCGGGCGGGGACCGGGGGTCTGCGCTGGTGACCCGCGGTTACGGCATTCTTCAACCGCGGGTCGCGGTGAGCCTGCCCGGCACCAACCGGTCCCGATACGCGCGGCTTTTCGGCGGCGAGCCGGGTATCGACCCGTATACGCGAACCGTTTCCGACGTCTACCAGGACTTGTTCGGTGAAGGATCGTTCATCGGCAAGGGCATCTACGATGTCGATGCCTTCGAGGGTGCGCTGGCGGGCCGCTTGCCTGAGAACCGGATCCTCAGCCACGACCTTCTGGAAGGATGTTACGCCCGGGCAGGCTTGTTCAGCGACGTGCAGTTATACGAAGAGTTTCCTTCGCGCTACAGCACGGACATCAGTCGACGGCATCGCTGGATACGCGGCGACTGGCAGCTCGCCGGCTGGATATTGCCGCGTGTCCCGGGTGCCCACGCACGCCGTCATCGGAATCCACTGTCGGGACTATCGCGGTGGAAACTTTTCGACAATCTCCGGCGCAGCCTTGTCCCGGCTGCGTTGACATTGCTGCTGCTGCTCGGGTGGATCGCGCTGCCTCGGGGCTGGTTCTGGACGTTGACGGTACTTGGCATTCTCGTCGTTCCTTCCATCGTCGCCACCATTTTTGACCTGTTGCGGAAACCGCCCGAGGTGCTGCTGTCGCAGCATGTCGTTGCCGCGATGCGCGCGGCGGGCCGGCGCTTCGGTCAGGTGTTGTTCACGCTGGCGTGTCTTCCTTACGAGGCCTATTTGAGCCTCGACGCGATCCTGCGCACGCTGGTTCGGATGCTGGTCACTCATCGCGGGCTTCTCGAATGGAGTCCGTCACGGGAGGGCGAACGAGAATCCGATCAAGCCATAACAAGCAGCGGTCGGGCGGGCCTCAACGCGTCCTTTCGGCTGATGTGGGTCGCGCCAATGGTCGCTGTCGCCGCGGCGATCGGCACCGCAGTCGCCATGCCCGCCGCGCTGCTCACCGCACTTCCCATGCTGTTGTTGTGGACCGCCTCTCCTGCCATCGGCTGGTGGATAAGCCGGCCGTTGGCCCGTCGCAGCGCCAAGCTGACGGGTAACCAATTGCTCTTTCTGCGACAGGCCGCACGCCGGACGTGGGCATTCTTCGAGACCTTTGTCGGTCCCGACGATCATTGGCTGCCGCCTGACAACTTTCAGGAACACCCGGTCGCGACCGTCGCCCATCGCACTTCGCCGACCAACATGGGGCTCGCGCTTCTCGCCAACGTGGCCGCCTGCGATTTCGGCTACATCACGGCCGGCCAACTTGTCGAGCGAACGGCCAATGCACTGCACTCGATGCAGGCGCTCGAACGCCATAGTGGCCACTTCTACAACTGGTACGACACGCAGTCGCTGGCACCGCTGACGCCGCGCTACATCTCGACCGTGGACAGCGGGAACCTCGCCGGCCATCTGCTGACCTTGCGCGCAGCCTTGGTCGAGATCGCCGACGCGCCGATTATCGGCCAGCCATTGTTTCTAGGCTTGCGCGACACCTTGCGGATTGCGGTGCAGACGGCGGGCGCAGCCACCCCAGCCACCCCCGCTTTGACGCAATTCGCGAACGCCCTCGAATCCGCGTCCGCCACGCTTCCGCTCACGCTTGCCGGCGCGTGTGCGCATCTCGAGGAGTTGCTCGCTTTCGCCCGCGCAGCCGTTCATGTTGAAGAAGGCGATGCGGTTGTTTCAAGTGAAGCCGCGGAATGGGTGCGCGCGCTGGTCACGCAGTGCGAAGCAGCGCTCGCCGAGCTCTACCTGCTCGCACCCTGGTCGACGTTGCCCGCTAATTCGCCCGGAACGCGCGACCTGACGCGTGTTGCGGGCGTCCCGTCGTTGCGCCAGATCGCCAGCCTCGACGCGCAACTGTTCACGATCGCCGGCCTTCGTCTCGAAGCGCAGTCGGCGCCGGCCGAGCGCGAAGGGCATCTCGCCCTGCAGGCACTCGTCGTCGAGGGCAGTGAGCACGCGCGCAGCCGGCTGGCGACGCTTGAACATCTGCAGGCGCAAGTATCAGAGCTGGCGCAAATGGAATACGAATTGCTTTTCGATCAGGCGCGGCGTCAGCTAGCGATCGGATACAACGTCGGCGATCGCCGACTGGATGCGAGCTACTACGACCTGCTTGCGTCGGAGGCGCGGCTCGCCAACTTCGTCGCAATTGCACAGGGGAAATTGTCGCAGGAGAGCTGGTTCGCGCTTGGGCGAATGCTCACGACTTCGGGCGGAGCGCCGATTCTCCTGTCGTGGGGCGGCTCGATGTTCGAGTACCTCATGCCGTTACTGGTGATGCCGACTTTCGAGAACACGCTGCTCGACCAGACGTGCAAGGCGGCAGTCGATCGGCAAATCGCTTACGGCGGCCAGCGTGGCGTGCCGTGGGGCATTTCGGAGTGCGGATACAACATCGTCGATGTGCACCTCAACTACCAGTACCGCGCGTTCGGCGTCCCGGGACTGGGACTCAAGCGCGGTCTCGGCGAGGACCTGGTCATCGCACCTTACGCTTCCGCGCTGGCGTTGATGGTCGCTCCCGAGGCGGCGTGTTTGAATCTGCAGCAACTCGCCGCCGAAGGACTGGCCGGCAAGTACGGCTTCTATGAAGCGATCGATTACACGCCGTCACGACTGCGGCGCGGAGAATCGCGTGCCGTGGTTCGCTCGTTCATGGCCCATCACCAGGGGATGAGCCTGCTTTCCATGGCCTATTTGCTGTTGGGTCGCCCGATGCAGCGGCGCTTCGAGTCCGACCCCTTGTTCCAGGCGACGATGCTGCTGCTCCAGGAGCGCATTCCAAGAGCAACGGCGTCGCACACGCACGCGGCCGAGCTTCCACAAATCCGCGCGGCGGACGACTCTCCCGAGATGCCGATGCGCATACTCGCCACTCCCGACACGCCGATTCCGGAAGTGCAACTTCTATCGAACGGCCGTTACCACGTCATGGTCACCAACGCAGGCGGCGGCAGCAGTCGCTGGAAGGACCTCTCGGTGACCCGATGGCGGGAGGACAGCACATGCGACAACTGGGGCAGCTTCTGTTACCTGCGCGATGTGACGAGTGGCGAGTTCTGGTCGACTGCTCACCAGCCAACCTTGAAACCATCGAAGCGCTACGAGGTGATTTTTTCCGAAGGGCGCGTCGAATTTCGCCGCCGCGACCACGATTTCGATACGCATACCGAGATAACGGTATCGCCCGAAGATGACATCGAGCTGCGCCGCGTGCGCATCACCAATCGTGCACGGACGCGGCGGACGATCGAAATCACCACCTATGCCGAAGTCGTACTCGCGACAGCGGCGAGCGATGCCCAGGCGCCGGCATTCGGCAATCTTTTCGTGCAGACGGAGATATTGGACAAGCGGCACGCGATCCTCTGCACCCGGCGTCCGCGCGCGCCGAGCGATCCCACCCCGTGGATGTTTCATCTGATGGCGATGCACGGCGCGGCCGCCGAAGCCTGCTCCTACGAGACCGACCGCATGCAATTTGTCGGTCGCGGGAAGAGCGCTTTTGCCCCTCAGGCCATGCTCGATCCGTCGCCACTCTCAGGCAGTGCGGGCTCGGTCCTGGATCCCATCGTGGCCATCCGGCAGCGCGTGACCATCAACCCGGGGGAATCCGCGACCATCGACATTGTCACCGGCGTCGGCGACTCGCGCGACGCTGTGCTGGGGCTGGTCGAGAAGTACCAGGATCCGCATCTGGCCGATCGCGTGTTCGATCTGGCGTCGACCCACAGCCTCGTGGTGCTGAGGCAACTCAACGCCAGCGAAGCCGATGCGCAGCTGTTCGGTCGTCTGGCCGGGTCGGTGCTTTACGCCAATGCCTCATTGCGCGCCGAGGCCGGAATTCTGCGCAACAATCAGCGCGGGCAGTCGGGCCTGTGGGGTTATGCCATCTCCGGCGACTTGCCCATTGTTCTGCTGCAGATCAGCGATGCGACCAACGTCGATCTGGTTCGGCAAATGGTGCAGGCGCATGCGTACTGGCGTTTGAAGGGTCTGGCGGTCGACTTGATGATCTGGAACGAGGACCATTCGAGCTACCGGCAACTGCTGCACGATCAGATCATGGGATTGGTCGCCGGCGGTGTCGAGGCCCACGTGTTCGATCGTCCGGGAGGCATATTCGTCCGTCGCGCGGAGCAGATCGCCGTCGAAGACCGCATCCTGATGCAAAGCGTTGCGCGCGTGATCCTTTCCGACAGCAAAGGCAGTTTCGCGGACCAGATTACCCGGCGCGCGCCTCCGGAGCCGCCGCTTTCGCGCACCGGGTCCGCGCTCGTCCGTCGTTCTGACTCCGCGCGCGTGGTCGACGTGCCAGCTCGATCGTTGCTCTTCGACAACGGGCTGGGCGGATTTGCCACCGACGGCCGCGAGTACGTCATCATCACGGGAAAGGCACAAGCGACCCCCGTGCCGTGGTCGAACGTCATTGCAAATCCGCAGTTCGGGACGGTGATTACGGAGAGCGGCCAAGCCTATACCTGGGGCGAGAATGCGCATGAATTTCGCGTCACGCCTTGGCATGGCGATCCGGTGAGCGATTGCGGCGGTGAGGTCTTTTATCTCCGCGACGAAGAGAGCGGCTCCTTCTGGTCACCGACGCCGCTACCCAAATGCGGCGCGGCGCCCTATTGCACTCGGCATGGGTTCGGATACAGCGTGTTCGAGCACAGCGAGGAAGGGATCCATTCGGAATTGGGGGTCTATGTTGCGCTGGATGCGTCGGTCAAGTTCGCGGTGCTGAAAGTGCGCAATGAATCC
>DAIQRF010000076.1:0-8235 GCA_036786505.1 Casimicrobiaceae bacterium
AGCCGGGAACTGTCCACAATCGCAGTTTATCGAGTAACGCAACGCTCTCGCGCCACGCAGGGAGCGCATTTCACGTAAAATGCGCGCTTTGCAGATGACGATTCGTTCATGCGCGTATCGCAGTATTTCCTGACCACGCTCAAGGAAGCGCCGGCCGAGGCCGAGCTTACCAGCCATCGCTTGATGCTGCGCTCCGGCATGATCAGGCGGCTCGCCGCCGGCATTTATACCTGGCTGCCTCTGGGCTTGCGCGTGTTGCGAAAGGTCGAGGCGGTGGTGCGGGAAGAGATGAACACGGCAGGCGCGATCGAGCTGCTGATGCCGGTGGTGCAGCCCGCCGAGCTCTGGCAGGAGTCCGGACGCTGGGACAAGTACGGTCCGGAGCTGCTGCGGCTCAAGGATCGTCACCAACGCGACTTCATCGTGCAGCCTACCTCGGAAGAGGTGATCACCGACATTGCACGCAAGGAGATCAAGAGCTACAAGCAACTTCCGCTCAACCTTTATCATATCCAGACCAAGTTTCGCGACGAAGTGCGGCCGCGCTTCGGCGTAATGCGCTCGCGCGAGTTCATTATGAAGGACGCGTACTCGTTCGACGTCGATAAGGAAGCGATGCTCAGGTCGTATCGGATCATGTACGACGCGTATGCGCGAATCTTCACCCGGCTGGGCTTGAGCTTCCGGGTGGTCGCCGCCGACACCGGGCAGATCGGCGGCTCCGCGTCGCACGAGTTCCAGGTGCTCGCGGAGTCCGGCGAGGACGCCATCGCGTGGTGCGCGGACTCCGACTACGCGGCAAACGTCGAGCTGGCGGAAGCGCTCGCGCCGCACGCCCACCGCGCTGCACCTGCCGAGCTCATGCAAAGAGTGGACACCCCCAGCCTGTCGACGTGTGAACAAGTTGCGCACCTGTTGCACCTGCCGCTTGGGCGCACGGTGAAATGCATCATGCTCAACGCCGGCGGCAAAGTGCACATGCTGCTCATACGCGGCGACCATAGCTTGAACGAAGTCAAAGCCGGCAAAGTGCCCGGCCTTGCCGGCTTTCGCTGGGCCACCGATGCCGAGATCGTTGCCGCTACCGGATGCTCGCCTGGTTACCTCGGACCGGTCGGCATCGATGCCACCATGCCCTTGATCGTCGACAGAACGGTCGCGGTGATGAGCGATTTCATCTGCGGCGCCAACGAGGCGGATTATCACTTGCGCGGCGTCAATTTCGGCCGCGACTGTCGCGAGCCCGACCTCGTGGCCGACATCCGCAACGTGGTGGCGGGCGACCCGTCGCCCGACGGTAAAGGCACGCTGGACATCGTTCGCGGCATCGAAGTGGGCCACGTTTTCGCCCTCGGAACCGTTTATTCGCAGGCGATGGGCGCCACCTTCGTCGACGCCGGCGGTCAAGCGCAGACCGTGGAAATGGGTTGCTACGGCATTGGCATCACTCGCATCGTCGCTGCCGCCATCGAGCAGAATTTCGACGAGCGGGGCATCATCTGGCCGGCGCCTCTCGCGCCGTTCGCCGTCGCCATCGCGCCCATCGGATTTGATCGCAACGAAGCGGTACGCACCGCCTCACTCGCTCTTCACGACGAGCTTTGCGCTGCCGGCTTCGACGTCCTGCTCGACGATCGCGGGGAGCGCCCGGGCGTCATGTTCGCCGATCTCGAATTGATCGGCATCCCGCATCGCATCACCGTCGGCGAGCGAGGATTGAAAGAGGGCAAGGTCGAATACCAGTCGCGGCGCGATACCGCGGCCATCGCGATCCCCAGGTCCGAAATCGTAGCGCTGGTCCGCGCCAGGCTGCAGAGCTGACATGATGAACGCGCCGCTTTCGTTGCGAGGGACCCTTAGCGTAACGTACGCGATCTTGCTTTTGCTCGTCTCCTTGCAGGCGCGCGCCGGAAATCAGGTCGAGGAAGCGCTCGCGTCGAGAGTCCAGAATTCGCTGCATCGCTCGGTCAGCGACTATCCTGCGCCGCACCTCGTCTTTGCGACCGACGTCGAAGGGTGGGCATGGCTGGCTGACATGTCGTCGCGTCTGGCGTCGAAAATGCCGGACTGGCCCACACGCCGCGACTTCCTGATCACTGTTCAGTACGAGGCAACCCGTGCCGGGCTCGATCCTCAGCTCGTGCTCGGGCTCATACAACACGAAAGCAACTTTCGCAAATACGCCGTTTCCAGCGCCGGCGCGCGCGGTTTCATGCAGGTCATGCCGTTCTGGGTGCGGCAGATCGGCAACGGCGGCCACGATCTGTTTACGCTGCGCGCCAATCTGCGCTACGGCTGCACTATCCTTCGCTACTACCTCGATATCGAGCAGGGCGATCTTTACCGTGCGCTCGGGCGTTATAACGGCAGCCTCGGACGTGGCGAATATCCCACTGCGGTGCTCGCGTCGATGAAGCGTTACTGGCGCTGGACGCCCGCTTTCGCCGACAGCGGCCGCGCCGACTCAGGTCGCGGCGGCATCAAGACGCTGAATTGAGCGTCGAGCTGCGCTACCGCGGCCGATTCGCGCCATCTCCGAGCGGCCCGCTGCACTTCGGTTCGCTGGTTGCCGCGATCGCGAGCTGGTGCGATGCCCGTGCGTCCAAAGGCGAATGGCTGGTGCGCATCGAGGATGTCGACCAAACGCGCAGCCGTTCCGGCGCAAGCGATGCCATTCTTGCGACGCTCGAGGCGTACGGCTTCGAGTGGGACGGACCCGTTGTGCGCCAAAGCGAGCGCGGCGCGCTTTACGCGGCGGCGCTGGACGATCTGATTCGCCGTCGCATGGCGTTCGCTTGCGCGTGCACGCGCAGAGAGCTGGAACTTGCGGCGCCAAGCAAGAGCGGCGAGCGCGTCTATCCGGGGACGTGTCGACACGGCGTACCCGCAGGTCGCGAAGGCCGCTCCTGGCGCGTCGCGGTCACCGATGAAATCGTACGCTTTCATGACCGTTTGCAAGGCATGCAGGAGCAGCAGCTTGCGCGCGACGTGGGCGACTTCGTGCTCAAACGCGCCGACGGACTTTTCGCCTACCAGCTTGCCGTCGTGGTCGACGACAGCATGCAAGGCATCACGCACGTGGTGCGCGGTGCGGACCTTCTCTCATCGACCCCGCGGCAAATCTGGCTGCAGCGGCAATTGGGATACGCGACACCGTCGTACCTGCATCACCCGATCGCGCTCGATGCACGCGGCAGGAAATTGTCCAAACAGGCCGGTGCGAAAGCGCTGACCCCACACCCGCTTTCGCAACTGCGCGAGGCGTGGACGTTTCTCGATCAGTCGGAGCCACCTTCTCCGCCAGCGTCGGTGGGCGAATTCTGGCGCTGGGCGCACGTCGCATGGAACGCCCGGAGATTGCCACCGGTCATCATGCTGCCCGCAACCGGTTCACGCTCCTGAACGCGGACCACACGGTATAATTGCGGCTCCGCCGGCACGCGCTTCGCTTTGAGCCCCCGTGCGCCGTCTTCCGTCGCGCAGCGCAAATCTCCATGACAACCCTCGTCGTCGTCCGCAAGAACAATGAAGTTGCCATCGCCGCCGATTCGCTGACCACGTTCGGCGATACACGGCTGTCGGCGCAATTCGACAGTACCTACGACAAGATCGTCCATCACAAGGGGACCTATATCGGCTTGTGCGGAAGCGCTGCGCATCAGCTTGTCTTCGAGAGCCTCCTTGCCAAGCACGAAGATTTCGATTTCTCGACCAAACGCGCCATTTTCGAGACCTTTCGCAAGCTTCATCCGATCCTCAAGGAGCAGCATTTCCTGAATCCGAAAGAAGAAGAGGATGACCCCTACGAATCGACGCAGGTGACGGCATTGATCGCCAACGCCAGCGGCATCTTCGGCGTCTACTCGATGCGGGAGGTGTTCGAGTACACGAAGTTCTGGGCGGTGGGCACCGGCCGCGAGTTCGCGCTCGGAGCAATGCACAGTCAGTACCGGCGCATGCGCAACGCCACCGCGGTGGCGACCGCCGGAATCGAGGCCGGCGCGATGTTCGACAAAAACTCCGCGCTGCCGATGACGCTTTACATGCTGCCGTTGAAGTGAGCGTCTATCAACCGCCTTCGTTCGTGGCGCGCGACGCCGCGGCAATGCAGCGCGTGATCCGGGATTATCCGTTCGCAACATTGGTCACGGCGCGCGCGCCCGAGCCGCAGATCAGCCATCTCCCGTTTTTGTTTCACTCAGCGCCGGAGCCCAACGGCGCGCTCATCGGCCACATGGCGCGCGCCAACCCGCACTGGCGGCAGTTCGCCGACGGTCCGACGCTGGCTCTCTTCCAGGCGCCCCATGCGTACGTGTCTCCGTCTTGGTACGCCGAGCCTGAAAAAGCAGTCCCGACCTGGAACTACGCCGTCGTTCACGTCCACGGTCGCGTCGAGCTGGTGGAAGATCGCACGGCAACGCTCGCAATCTTGCACGAAATGATCGAGCGCTTCGAATCCGGGCGTAGCGCGCCGTGGCGGCTGCAGCTCGAGGGCCAGCAGCTCGAGGCGATGGTCCAGGCGATCGTAGCCTTCCGGCTGGTGATCGAGCGCGTGGATACCAAGCTCAAGCTGTCGCAGAATCGCAGCGCGGTCGATCGGCAACGAGTTGTCGCGGCGTTGCGCGCAGAAGACACGGCCGACGCAAGTGCTACCGCGGATTGGATGCAGCGTTATGCCGGAGAAGCGTGACCAGCGCGTTCGGCTCGACAAATGGCTTTGCGCGGCCCGGTTTTACAAGACGAGAAGTATCGCCGCACAAGCGATCGAGGCAGGACGCGCGCGCGTCGACGACCAACGCGTCAAGCCGTCGCACGCGGTTAAAGCAGGCGCGCGGATCAGTCTCTCCAAGGATGCGCTGGTGTGGAAGTTGGAAGTCGCCGCAGTATCCGACAAACGCGGGCCGGCGAGCGAAGCGGCAAAGTTGTATCGCGAATCGCCGGAGGACGCGGCCGTGCGCGAGGAAGTAATCGCGAGACGCAAAGCGGCCGCCGCGAGCGTACCGCGCACCCAGCGTCGCCCGACCAAGCGCGATCGACGCAAATTACATTCGTTCCTGGACGAAACTTAGCACAAACGCAGGTTCGCGAAGTCGAGAATGAAATCGGGCTGCTGGTAGCCGCGCCACACCAGGTAACTCAACGCGGCGACCGTCACCAACGCGATCACCCGCCAAGGCCAGCGAAGCGCGGCCGCATCAGGCACGCTGCTGCGCCGGAATGGCGGGTACGACGTTGAGCTCGCGCATTGTCGCCATGACCGAGCTGAAGTCGGCGGCGGTGCGCACGTTGGGAATCGGCTTCGCCAGCAAATTGACCGCGCGCCCGCTGACGACGAGCGGCATATCGTCAGGCAAAGCGGTCCTCAGCGAGCGAATTTCCTGTCCGGCGATCTTCCCGGAAATGCCCCGGTCGAAAAGCAGAATCGCGAGGCACACCTTGTAGGCATGCGCCGCGCCCGCGACTTCCTGCGCCGGCACGCCGCTGCCCAGCGTCAGGCAGTTGATGCCTTCGGTGAAGAGCAGCAGTTCGAGGATGGCAAGCCCGAGCTGATTCGGATCGTTCGGAGGCGTCGCCAGGAGTATCTGACGTGCGTCGCGCGTGGGGCGCACCAACCGCGTCACGTCGCGCAGCAGCCGTTGCGCGAGATCCGCGAAGCGCAGCTCCTGAAAGTTTTGCATCTCGCCGCGCACCATGTGCTCGTGCACCGCCTCGTTCAGCGGAATCAGCGTTTGCTCGAGAAAGCGCCGAAGCCCTTGCCCGACCAGCAGCTTCGAAAGATGGTTCTGCAGTTCGCCGACGCGATGCTCGGCCAGAAGCTTGACCGCGGCTTCGATTTCCAACGGCAGCGGCAGCGGATCTTCGACGGCGATGCCGAGCATCGATTGCAGCGCCGATTCCGCCAGCGGAACGACGGCGCCTGCACGCCAGCCTTCCGACAAGAGCTGTTTGATGACCTTGAGCCGCGCGACTTGGTCGGGAGGATAGACGCGGTCGCCGAATCCATCGCGAGCCGGATTCGGGAACCCATAACGCCGTTGCCACATGTAAAGTTGCTCGCGTCGCAGGCCGGTGATTCGTACCACTTCACGGATGTGCAGTGAAACGCGCATGTCGCCATTGGCCGCAGGCATGGCAAATTGCAGCCCGGGGTCGGTACGACGGGTCGGAGCTTTAATTAGGATTCCCATATTTTCCTCTGCACTCCTGTGTGCCACAAGTATAAAGAATTCAGCTGTCGTTTTCAGCTTGGCGCGGAGCGGCATATCTCGCCGCAACGCGTCAGGCCTGTCCGTGAACTGCTCCGGCGTATTGCTCCTGGAAGCGCTTTGGCCCATCATCCTGCTTTTGGAACAATGGCTTCCGGCACTTCGCTGCGTCCGAGCTTTGTTCAGCTGCCCACCACAACAGGAGCTGTGCAAATATCGTACCGGGTCGAGCCGCGCCTGCTTCGATGTTTGGTTTCGGCAAGTCTCCCAAGGACCCGCTCGCGGACGCGAAAACAGCGGAACGCTGGCTCGCGTCCTTTCCCGCCAGCGATCCGCTTGCCGTGCACGCCGCGCTGTTGCTCGAGCTCGGCGCGCTCACCGAGCACGACGCACGCCGGGCGCCGGCGCGGCTGGAGGCGGTCTTTCATCTCGACGTCCAGACCGAGGCTTTGCGAAAATCGGTGACCGCGCAATATCTCGAACACGGTAACCGCTCGACCCGTATTGAAAGTCAGTTGTGGCAAGCGCTGTTCGATCTGACGCAAGGATTTCTCCTTTGCTATCAAGCGTTCGATCGCGAAATAAGGCATTCGCAAAACAATCGGTGGCAGGTACTGCTGCCGCAGTTGATCGCGCGGCAGATCATCCATCAGTGCCTCGACGCAAAAATTCGGCTGTACCGATACGAGCAATGGATTCCCGCGCGCTGGGTCGACCTTCACGCGCTGTTCCAGATGGCATGTACTGCGCAAATTGAACGGCAGCCGGTGGCCGTTCTTGCCGGCAGCGTGTTGACCACGATCGAGCAGGAATATCTGCGGGTGCTGCTGCTGCAACTGATGAGTGCCGGCAATCTCTCGCCGCGCCACGTCGAATGGGTTGCCGGCCAGCTGTCCGAATGGTGCGCGCCTTTGCGCCTTAATATCGAAGCCTCGACCGTGACCAGCTTTTATGTCGACCTGGGCTCTCGCACCGGGCTCAAGCGACGCGGCCCGCAACCGCTCGAAGGCCAGGTCGTCTTTCTGGACACGCGGCCGCTGCACGCGATGCTCATGCAGAACGTCGTGATGCTCGAACAAAAGGTCCGCGACGACCCCTTGTCAGAACGCACACCGCGCCGTGCCGAGCATCTCAATCTGCTGACCAAGCTCGCTTCGCAGGTCGATCCCGAATTCAGGCCGGTCGTACGTCGAGGCGAACGCACGAACGCCAGCGGCAGCGTCGACGCGATCGTCGGCTTTGCCAAGATCTCCGGGTTTCTGCGCGATGACGAGATTGGCGCGCTGGTCGATTGCGGCGCGCGCGCGGGCAGCTTTGGCGACACACTCGAGATTGCGACGTTCGGCCGCCTGCGCAACAAAGATGCACGCGCGCTCGAAGTCGTTCGGCGCCGCCTCGCGACCTACGCGGCGCCCGGAGGGGCGTGGGAGATCCGCGATGTGTCGCAGACCGGTTATCGTCTGGTCGCGCCGATGACCATTATCAGCTCGATGACCCTTGGCACCCTGACCGCCATCCGCGCGCAAGGTGACGCGCTATGGATGCTGGGCATCGTGCGGCGCATGAAGCGCCTCACCAGCGAACGCGCGGAGATCGGGCTGCAGATCATCGCCAACAACCTGGTCGGTGTCCAACTGGCCGGACAGAAACGAGCCGACACCGACTATTCGGTCGATGGCGAAGTGCCCAGCGTCAGCAGCCGGCATTTCCACGGCCTGTTCCTGTCTCTGAGAAAACGCGAGAGCGAATCCGCGATTCAGACATTGATCGTGCCGGCGGGCGAGTTTCAACCTGGCAAGCGCTTGCGGATGAGTGTAGCCAGGTCGTCCAAGCCGATCGCTTTCGGCCGTATGCTCGAACAGCAGCCCGACTGGATCTGGGCGACGGTCGAGTCGCTCGATCACACGCACCGTGACGAGCAGGTCGCGCTGGCGCGTGGCAGCCTGTAACGCCCCGTTCGTTGCTGCCGGGTTGCGATTGCACAACGCCGAGGCCAAGGTTGCGCTGGTCGATTCCGCGTCGCTGCCCA
>DAIQRF010000077.1:0-8226 GCA_036786505.1 Casimicrobiaceae bacterium
TGCTCACTCTCCGCAAAACCCACGAGGTCAAAATCACCCAAGGCCTTGACGTTGTCGATAATGCGTTTTCGAATCAGCGACGAGTCCTCGACGAGGAAAACGCGCACTCTAGCTCCCATGGACGCGGATAACCGCCCTTCCAGCGTCAATTCATCAAATTGTGGCGCAGCGCGTAAGCCGTGAGGTCGGCGTTGCGGGAAAAGTCCATCTTTTCGAAAATGCGGCTCCTGTAGGTACTGATCGTCTTAACCGACAGACACATTTCGTCGGCGATGTCGGTGACGGTTTTCCCGGCAGCGAGCTGAACAAAAATCTGAAATTCGCGGTTCGACAACTGTCGGTGCGGCGGAGCAGGTGCATCGCCGGTCGCGGCAAGCGCCAGCGCCTCGGCAAGCGACGCGCTCACGTACTTGCGGCCCGCGGCTACGGTGCGGATCGCCTCGAGTAACTCATCCGCGCCTCCCGCTTTGGAAAAAAACCCGCTGGCGCCGGCGCGCAGAAGATTGACGGCATACTGTTCTTCCGGATGCATGCTGACGATCAGAATCGGCAACTCCGACTGTCGGCGCCGAAGCGCAGCCACCGTATCGAGAACCGATGCGTCGGGCAACGAGATGTCGAGCAGCATGACGTCGCACGGCTGCGAGGCTACCAAAGCCAGCGCGTCGGCCGCGGTTCCCGCCTCGCCTGTAACCTCGAGATCGTCGGTGGTGTCGATCAGTTGCTTGAAGCCGGCGCGAACGACCGCGTGGTCGTCCACCAGCACCACGCGTACCTTGCGATTCTCCGTCACCACATTCATGCATTCACCGAACGATTCGCGTGGGGGACCGACCGCAACGTCAACATT
Organism: Casimicrobiaceae bacterium; assembly: GCA_036786505.1. Classification (GTDB taxonomy): domain Bacteria; phylum Pseudomonadota; class Gammaproteobacteria; order Burkholderiales; family Casimicrobiaceae; genus PALSA-1003. Next base: position 851 of record DAIQRF010000077.1, read on the forward strand.
GTAGAGCAGGGTCATTTACCACTCCAAACAGCTTCACGCCGCCATCGCCACATCCACGCAAGGAACGGGCGAGCGCATTTCTTGCACCGCACCAAATTCGCTACCGCGATAGGCGTGCAAGCGGTTATACAGCGTCTTCAAACTTATACCGAGGACCTGCGCCGCTTTGGCTTTGCTTCCGGCGACCGAGTCCAGCGTTGCCATGATCAAGGCACGCTCCGCGTCGTCGAGCGAAGTTCCCACGCGAATGGTTACATCTCTCACTCCACCGCAAGGCGCCGACGCCCGTGCTGCTATTGCCGAGTTGATGGACGGCATGCTGGGGACCGCGACCATCGACGCGGCCTGCGGCAGCGCTGTCGCGTCCTTGTTGGAGTCGGGAACGTCGACCTCGACTTCGTCGTCCGACAGCACATAACCGCGATGAACCACATTCTTGAGTTCACGCACGTTGCCGGGCCAGGAAAATGCGGCAAGCCGCTGGCGAGCGTGTTGCGTATAAATCTTGTCCGTGCCGTGCGCATCGTTGAGCTCCGCCAGGAACATCTCCGCGAGCAGCAATGCATCGCCCTCACGGTCGCGCAAGGGCGGCACCGGCAATGGAATGACGCACAAGCGGTACATCAAGTCTTCCCGCAGTCGACCTTCGGCCACTGCCTGTCCGAGATCGCGATTGCTGGCGGCGATGACACGAACGGACGCCGTAATCTCCTGATCGCCGCCGACACGGCAAAAGCGCCCTGTCTCGAGAACACGCAGCAGCCGCACCTGCATGTCTACCGGCATCTCGGTCACTTCGTCCAAGAACAGCGTTCCCCCGTCGGCACGCTCGAAGCACCCGCGGTGCATGCGCGCGGCGCCGGTGAAGCTGCCGCGCTCGTGACCGAACAGTTCGCTTTCGATCAGATTCTCGGGCAGCGCGCCGCAGTTCACGGCCACGAAAGCCTTACGGCTGCGCTCCGAAAGCTGGTGAATCGCCTGCGCGACGAGTTCCTTGCCCGAACCACTTTCGCCCAGGACCATGACCGTTGCGTTCGAGGGTCCGAGGCGCCCGATCATCTGGAACAGACGCTGCATTGTCGCGCATGCGCCATAGAGCGCGCCGAGCCGCTGCAATCGTCCGGGCCGTGCATCGTGCCGGATCGACGGTTCCGCGGGAGCAGGGCGCACGTTGGCGGTTACAACATCACATTCGTTCGCAAACTCTTTGCTATCTGCGTACATCTCCGGCCTCCGCTAGGTTGACGGCGCAATACTGACCTAGGGGCAAACTGACCGGTATCGGGTGCCGTCTGTTCTTGTCGTAGGCGCGGAGCGCGCCGCCGTAGGCGCGAGTCCTACGGTTGCGAAGGGCATGCCGCTGTAGCACGCCGCCGCAGTAGAGAATGAAATTGCTATGGAAGGGCGCCGCCTTCATCTTCCCAAGTCACCAAAGCCTCCTTTTGCGCCGCTTTCGCGGATTCCAAACGAAGCTGGCGCCGCTTCACGTCGACCAACGTCAGCAGGACCAATACCCACAACGCATACTTCGCTACTGCCCGGCTCATGCGGTCCCCGTTTCAAGTTTGATCATGCCCGCGGTGAGCTTCGCCGTCGCGCCCAAGGGCGAGACAGTGTGGGCGACGGAGTCAGGTGAATCACGACGCGATCTGGCCGCCTGCAGGAGTCTGACGACGCCGATCAGCACCAGCTCTATTGCGACTGCCGCAGCAACCCGCGCGAGCGGCGCGGGCGTTGCACCGAAGAGCGTTGCAAGTTGGGCCATGACACCCGCCGCGACGAACCAGATCGACACCGGCACCGATTCGGAAGGTGACGCTACCAGTTTCGTCCTCAGCCGGCAGACCGCGCTCGAGACGACGAGCAAGACAACGAGCCACTGCAGCAGGCGCACGCTGACCAACGGAGCGTGCAGCATACACGCAGTGACAGCGATCCAGCCGAAGGCGACGCAGGTCCACACCGCCGCCGCCCTGGTCGAGGACGAGCGGGCGGCGCAAAGCAGCCGCTCGGCTGCGACCACCGCGGCGGCGACGGGGCCGAACAGACCCGGGACGACAAACGCGTAGGCCCAGCACACCCCACCGAGCAGCAGTGTCACCACGCCGGCAAGGCACGCGCCAGGAAGGGCACCCGCCCCGCACAGTGCACGCGTCGCGACGTCAAAACGCTCTCGCATCACGGCCTCCAAGATTTCCGCTTGCCGCCAATCGCATCGAAACCCAACGGCCCGGCCACTTTTGTGGGAAGCGCCGTGGCCACTGGCGCGCGTCCGCGCCGCAATTGCAGGTCCGGCTCCGGTTTTTTGCTTCGCGAGCTTGCGTCGCAAGCGGCGTGCCAGCACAAAACAACCGCGCCCATCAAGTGCTTGCCTAAGCGCTACGTGGCCAAATGGCTTTCGTTTGTAGAATTGCCCGAGCATGCTTGTAAGAAAGGGGGCGCGCGGTGAGTTAATGTCGGACGATCCTTCGTCGTTGCGGGTGTACCGGAATGCGCCGGACGATCATGCTTCGGGCACGCGCTTTGCTACATCATTCTCAGGTGAGACACCATTCGAGGCAGCCATGCCCCAGCATCTACCGCATCCGCGACCCGATGATCCGGCGCCGATGCCGCCACGACCGGATCCTGATCCGCCGCCGTCACCGGTGGACGAACCGGGATCGGATCCGGACAAGAGGCCTGGAAAGTGATGGGCCGCGCATACCACCTGGCTGGGCAGCCAGTCTGGCCGTCGAAGCTCAGCTCTTAGTGTCACGAACCGACCGGCCGCGTGCCGGTCACAACAGGAGCCGTCATGCAACATTCCAAATCGATTCTCGCAGCTTCCTGCTTTGCGGCCGCGACGACGAAGATTTTCGAATCGGCATCCACATGGAAGACGGCTCGTATCGCACCGTGATCATGCGCGACGATCCCAATCTCCGGGTCGGGGACAGGGTCGTGATCGACAATGGCCGTGTCTATCGACACTAGCGGGTGGCGACGGCCGGCCTCTTTTCACTCATAGCGCGGACACGGTCCAGCACCGACCATCGCGAGTGCTCGTTCAGCCCCGTTAATCACCATCGGTCCGGCGCTGGTGTTCTGGTCCCGATCAGGGACAAGAAAATCGCACCGGTCGCCGGGCGCTAGATGCGCCGAGGTAAAATCCAGCTTCACTTTCTCCGTCAGGTCTTCCTGGAATGAAGTTCGGTGGCGTGCCGCGCGTTGCGGCCTGGTCGGCGATGCTTTTCGCTGCGGTAGGCGCGGTGGTCGTTGCCGTCTCGGGCTGGGTCATTGCCGCCTGGCACCAGCTGGTGCTCGCGACACCCTCGGTCGGAGTGCCGTATCTGCAGTACGACACCGCCTGGGCCTTCGCCTTTTGCGGCGCCGCGCTTACCGCGTACGCGCTCCGGCTACGCCGCGTGGGCCGGCTGTGCGCCGCGGTTCCCATCATGCTGGGTGCAATCCGGCTGATCGCGTATCTCGCTCCGGGATCCATCAACATCCATCCCATTCTCGGCCTCGCCTGGCTGCCTTTCGGCGCGGGACATTACAACGACATGGGAGTGCTCACCGCGCTGGTGTTCGTCGTTCTCGGCTGCGCGCTGGCGTCGGTCCAGCCGCCGGCGAAAAGCCCGTGGCGCACGGTTCTGGTGGCGCAGCTTGCGTCGACGGCGCTAGCGCTTGCCTTGTTGATGTTGTTTGGCGCCTTCACGGCAGCGGCGGTCGGATCGGAATGGTTGTTGATGACCGGCGGCGAACGCGTCAACTCGCTGCTGTTCATCGCGCTCACCCTCGCCTTGCTCATCGACCGGCTTCTGGGCAGCGAAAACGAGCAGCAGGCGCTGCGCCGCTCAGCGCCAGTCATCGTCTGGCTCGCGGTTTTTGTCTCCGTGCTCGTTCTCTGGCGCGCCCTCACCATCGAGGAAACCCGCGTCATCCAGCACAGCACGTCGCTGGTCGCAGCCGACGCGCGCAGTCAGGTCGTGCGCGATCTCGAAGCGCGCATCGACATGCTTCAGCGCCTGGCCGAGCGGACCTTGCACTATCCATTCGATGCCGAGCTGTGGTCGCGCGACGCGGGAAGCCTGATTCACGACGTCAACGAGTTCCAGTCGCTCTCATGGGCGACGCCCGACTCCGTCGTGCGCTGGGTGGAGCCTCGATCCCATGAGAGCAAGATCATCGGTTACAACATGCTTTCCGACCCCGCGCGCGGCGCCGCCGTGCAGCTCGCCATTCAGACCCGCAGCGTCACGTTGTCGCCGTTCACCGACCTGGTCGTCGGCGGCAACGGAGTGGTCATCTATGCGCCGGTTTACGAAGGAGAAACTCTTCGCGGAATTGCCGCAGGCGCCTTGGGAAATGGCAACTGGCTGCGGTCACTGATCGACGGGCGCTTTGTGGATCACAACGTCGAGCTGGTCGAAAATGGCCGCGTCGTCCAGTCGGTAGGGGCTGACGCGCCCCGCGCTCAAGGCGCGTGGTCGGAGGAATTGCCGCTCGACGTTCACAACGTCCACTGGATATTGCGCGTCACGCCGACACGGGACTCATTGCGCCGCGCCGCATCCGGTCTGCCCGAAGTCGCGCTCGCGCTGGGCATCGTCCTCGCCACGCTGCTGGCGCTGCTCACCTATTTTTTCCAGACCGCCCGCCGCCGCGCGCGAGACCTGAAGCTCGCGAACCTGCGCCTGCAAAGCGACATCGGGCGCCGCTATGTCGTCGAACAAGAGCTGCGGCAGAGCGAAAGCCGGACACAGCTAATCATCAACGCGGTCAAGGACTGCGCCATTTTCATGCTCGACGGCGACGGTCGCATCGCAAGCTGGAACCCGGGGGCTCAGGCGCTGAACGGGTACGCTGCCGAAGAAGTGATCGGCAAACCTTTTTCCATTCTCTATCCGCCCGACCGCGAACGGCCGGTGGAGGACGAGCTCGCCGTCGCGGCGCGTCGCGGATGGTTCGAGGAAGATTGCTGGCATCTGCGCAAGGACGGCAGTCGCTACTGCGCGGACGACATGATCTCCGCCATGCGCGACGAGAATGGCCGGTTGCAGGGTTTCTCGGTGGTCGCGCGCGACGCGACCGAGCGCCTGGAGCTGCGCGAACAGACCGAACGCTCGCGCGACTTCTATTTCGCCTTGTTCTCGGACTTTCCGAATCTGGTCTGGCGCTCCGACAGTTTCGGCGCATGCGACTATCTCAACAAGGCATGGCTCGACTATACGGGGCGTGTGCGCGACGCCGAACTCGGCGACGGTTGGCTGGACGGCGTTCATCCCGAGGATCGAAAGCGCTGGCAGGCGTCGTATTCGGCGGCCTTTGCCGCGCGCCGCCCGTTCGAAGTCGAATATCGGCTGCGTGGCGCCAATGGCGAATATGGCGCCATGATCTGCGTCGGGCGGCCATATCACGATATGAAGGGCAACTTCTCGGGTTATCTCTGCTCCTGCTACGACAACAGCGCCCGCCGTGCCATGGAGAGCGCGCTCAGGGAAAGCGAGCAGCGCTACGAGGGAATGACGTCCAACGTCCCGGGCATGGTGTTTCAACTGGTCCGCGATCCGCGCAACCGGTCCACGTTTGCGTACGTGAGCCGCGGCTCCGAAGCGCTGACCGGCCTGCCCGAAGCCACCGTTCGCGCCGATGCATCCGCCTTTATCAATCTCATTCCCCCGGATGAGCGGCCCCACTTCATGGCTACGCTCGAGGCTTCGGCCGCGCACATGAGTCCCTGGAACTGGAGCGGCCGGCTGCGAACGCCGCACGAGTCCGCCGAACGATGGATCAATATTCGCGCCAAGCCCCGCCGCGGAGATCATGGCGACGTGTTGTGGGATGGGCTCGTGTACGACGACACGGCGGCGCGGCTCGCGCAGCTCGAGCTCGAACGCTCGCGCGAAGAGTTGCGGTCGCTGTCGCGACACCTTCAGTCGGTACGCGAGGAAGAAAAGGCGCGCATTGCGCGCGAAGTTCACGATGAACTCGGGTCAACGCTGACCGCGCTGCGAATGGACCTCGACTGGATGGGATCGCGGTTACCGGCGGAGATGGAACCACTGCGCGAGAAGCGCTCGGCGATGGTCAAGCTAGTCGAGGCCGCCGTCGCCGCGACGCGGAAAATCGTCACCGATCTGCGCCCGAGCATCCTGGACGACCTCGGACTCGCCGCAGCGGTGCGCTGGCAGGCGACGGAGTTTCAGAAGCACACCGGGGTCCCGATCGAGGTCGAAGCCCCTGACACAGACGGCAAAGTCCAGCGCGATACCGCGCTCGCGCTGTTTCGCATTTTCCAGGAAACGCTGACCAACGTGGCGCGCCATGCCAAGGCAACCCGCGTCTGGGTCGATCTGGCCGTCAGCGAGGAGAGGTACGTATTACAGGTGCGTGACGATGGCGCCGGAATGAGCGAAAAAGATCGGGTCAAGCCGACGTCTCATGGCCTGCGGGGCATGCGCGAGCGAGCGCAGCAATTCGGCGGCGATGTTTCGGTATCGAGTCAGCCGGGTCGCGGGACCACGCTCGTCGCGTCGATGCCGGCGCCGCCGCTGGCCGACCAACTGGCCGATCAGCCTCAACCCGAGCGCGACTGAGGCGGCGACAAGCTTCGGCTCGTCGTGCTGCCGGATGGTGCGACCGGATACCCGGCCCCCAGCGTCGCAACGCCTTGACTAGAGCAGCGGAGTACGGCGAACGATGGCGTAGGAAACGTCCATACTGCCCAGCCAGCGATCCCGCTCGCCGTGTACCCGAAGGGCATTATCGCCCGTCCATCTTCCCAGCCACTCCTTGACGGTGCCGAGAAGTCGTCGCCACTCCCCGCCCAACCGAGCGCGGCTCATGACTTACTTCCGAAGACCGGCGTCGGACAAGCGAGCGTCACTATGACGCCTTGACGGTCAGCTGATCGACCACGCCCTTCACGCCCGAGGTCGAGGACGCAATCTGCTTCGCGCGTTCACGCAGATCGGCGTTGTCGACATTGCCTGACAGCGTTACCGTCGCGCCGTTGGTGTCGACGTTGATCTGCAACGACTTAAGGCCTGGCTCGGCAAGGATAGCCGCCTTCACTTTGGCGGTAATCGCCGCGTCCTCGGTCACCATCGCGGTCTTGTCGGCAGCGTTGCTTACCGTGGCTCCAACCTTGTCTGCCGCCCGCTCCACCTTGGCGGTAGTGGAACCCGCCGGCGCACGCTGATCGCAACCCACCATCAGCAAGGTTCCGGCAGCAAGCGCGACGAGCAGCGTAGAGGGTCGATTTTTGATGTTCATGGTTACTCCTTCAGTAATGGGCTCACCCGGCGCGAACGCGCCGGAATCCCAGCGGATCGAGTGTGCCTCCCGCGTTGCAGACACGCTATCGGCCGCAGGCTGTTTATCGCGTCGGA